>NZ_CP183835.1:0-75931 GCF_049675895.1 Ampullimonas aquatilis
GGCGTGGCGCTGGTGGCGTTGTTCTTCGCCTGGCGGCGCATCTACCGGCCGTCAGCCGCCTGCAAACCGGGTGAGGTTTGCGCGATTCCCCAAGTGCGAGCTACTTACAAGCTCATTTTCTGGGGCGTGGCCGTGCTGGTTTTGGTCGCGCTCGGATTTCCCTACGTCGTGCCATTTTTCTATTGATCACAGGAGTTCACCATGAAAAAGCTGCTTTCCGCCCTTGCCCTCGCTGCCGTTGTTGCCCCCGTGTGGGCCGCCACCCAGACCGTTACGCTGTCCGTACCGGGCATGACCTGCTCGGCCTGTCCGATCACTGTCAAGAAGGCGATTTCCAAGGTCGATGGCGTCAGTAAAGTTGACGTGACCTTCGAGACGCGCGAAGCGGTGGTCACCTTCGATGATGCCAAGACCAGCGTGCAGAAACTGACCAAGGCTACCGAGGATGCGGGCTACCCATCATCAGTCAAGAACTGATCATGAAAGACCCGAAGACACTGCTGCGGGTCAGCATCATTGGCACAACCCTCGTGGCGCTGTGTTGCTTCACCCCTGTTCTGGTCATTTTGCTCGGTGTGGTCGGCTTGTCCGCGCTGACCGGCTATCTGGACTATGTGCTGCTGCCTGCGCTGGCGATTTTCATCGGCTTGACCATCTACGCCATCCAACGAAAACGCCAAGCCGATGCCTGCTGCACCCCGAAATTCAATGGAGTAAAAAAATGACCGAAATCACCGTGAATGGCATGACCTGCACATCCTGCGCCACCCATGTCAAAGATGCTTTGGAAAAGATTCCCGGCGTGAATGCCGCTGTGGTGTCCTATCCAGAAAGCCGCGCGCAAGTCATGGCAGACACCGCCGTGAGCCACAACCAACTGCTGGCCGCCATCGCCGCATTGGGTTATCAAGGCTCGATCCGGGTTGGTGATTTCAAAGATGAACCAAAAATCCGTGATGCACTTGAGGGCGCCGGTTTGCATATCGCCATCATTGGCAGCGGCGGGGCCGCGATGGCGGCGGCGCTGAAGGCCGTCGAGCAAGGCGCGACGGTCACGCTGATCGAACGCGGCACCATCGGCGGCACCTGCGTCAATATCGGCTGTGTGCCGTCCAAGATCATGATCCGCGCTGCCCATATTGCCCATCTGCGCCGGGAAAGTCCGTTCGACGGCGGTATTGCGGCAACTGTGCCTGCGATTGACCGCAGCAAACTGCTGGCCCAGCAGCAGGCCCGTGTCGATGAACTGCGGCACGCCAAATACGAAGGCATCCTGGACGGCAATCCAGCCATCACCGTTTTGCACGGTGAAGCGCGTTTCAAGGACGACCAGAGCCTGGTCGTCCGTTTGAACGAGGGTGGCGAGCGCGAGGTAACGTTCGACCGCTGCCTGGTCGCCACCGGTGCCAGTCCGGCCGTGCCGCCGATTCCGGGCCTGAAAGAGTCACCCTACTGGACTTCCACCGAAGCGCTTGTCAGCGACACCATTCCCGCACGCCTGGCCGTGATCGGTTCGTCGGTGGTGGCGTTGGAACTGGCGCAAGCCTTTGCCCGGCTCGGCAGCCAGGTCACGATCCTGGCACGCAGCACCTTGTTCTTCCGGGAAGACCCGGCCATCGGCGAGGCCGTGACAGCCGCTTTCCGCGCCGAGGGCATCGAGGTGCTGGAGCACACGCAAGCCAGCCAGGTCGCCCATGTGAACGGCGAATTCGTGCTGACCACCGGACACGGTGAATTGCGCGCTGACAAGTTGCTGGTTGCCACCGGTCGGGCACCGAATACGCGCAGCCTCGCGCTGGACGCGGCGGGGGTCACTGTCAATGCGCAAGGGGCCATCGTTATCGACCAAGGCATGCGCACGAGCAACCCGAACATCTACGCGGCCGGCGACTGCACCGACCAGCCGCAGTTCGTCTACGTGGCAGCGGCCGCCGGCACCCGTGCCGCGATCAACATGACCGGCGGCGACGCAGCCCTCAATCTGACCGCGATGCCGGCAGTGGTGTTCACCGACCCGCAAGTCGCCACCGTGGGCTACAGCGAGGCGGAAGCGCACCACGATGGCATCGAGACCGACAGTCGCACGCTGACACTCGACAACGTTCCGCGAGCGCTTGACAACTTCGACACACGCGGCTTCATCAAGCTGGTCATCGAGGAAGGTAGCGGACGGCTCATCGGCGTGCAGGCGGTGGCCCCGGAAGCGGGCGAACTGATCCAGACGGCGGTGCTCGCCATCCGCAACCGCATGACGGTGCAGGAACTGGCCGACCAGTTGTTCCCCTACCTGACAATGGTCGAGGGGTTGAAGCTTGCGGCGCAGACCTTCAACAAGGACGTGAAGCAGCTTTCCTGCTGCGCTGGATAAAAAAAGGAGGTTTTCAATGAGCGCCTACACCGTGTCCCGGCTGGCCCTTGATGCCGGGGTGAGCGTGCATATCGTGCGCGACTACCTGCTGCGCGGATTGCTGCGTCCGGTGGCGTGCACCCCGGGGGCTATGGCCTGTTCGATGATGCCGCCTTGCAACGGCTGTGCTTCGTGCGGGCGGCCTTCGAGGCGGGCATCGGCCTGGACGCGCTGGCGCGGCTGTGCCGGGCGCTGGATGCTGCGGACGGCGATGAAGCGGCCGCGCAGCTTGCCGTTCTGCGCCAGTTCGTCGAGCGTCGGCGCGAAGCGTTGGCCGATCTGGAGGTGCAGTTGGCCACCATGCCGACCGAGCCGGCACAGCACGCGGAGAGTCTGCCATGAACAGCCCCGAGCGCTTGCCGTCCGAGACGCACAAACCGATCACCGGCTACCTGTGGGGCGCGCTGGCCGTGCTCACCTGTCCCTGCCATTTGCCGATTCTCGCCATTGTGCTGGCCGGCACGACGGCCGGCGCGTTCATCGGAGAGTACTGGGGTATCGCAGCCCTCACGCTGACCGGTTTGTTCGTCCTGTCTGTGACACGACTGCTGCGGGCCTTCAAAGATCGATCATGAGCGCTTCCCATTGAGACAAACCACGCTGTCGCTACGTTGCCTCATGCCGGCATCAAATTCGGCTGAGTAGCTTCTCGCCATCTGGACGTAGCTCACCCTTGGGTGAAACATGCCGATACAGGGTCTGCCGCGTGACGCCAAGTTCCTGGCACAGGTCGCCGACCTTGGTCTCTGGCTGACCCATTGCCGCCATCGCCAGCCGCAGCTTGGCGGCGGTCATCTTGAACGGCCGGCCGCCTTTCCGCCCGCGCGCGCGGGCCGAGGCTAGGCCGGCAATCGTGCGCTCCGCGATCAACTCGCGCTCGAACTCGGCCAGGGCGGCGAAGATGCCAAAGACCAGCTTGCCGGCGGCGGTCGTGGTGTCGATGGCCGCGCCGTGCCCGGTTAATACCTTCAAGCCGATGCCGCGCCCAGTCAGGTCGTGCACGGTGTTGATGAGATGTCGCAGGTCGCGTCCGAGCCGATCCAGTTTCCACACGACCAGTGTGTCGCCAGTTCGCAACGCCTTCAGGCAGCTCGTCAAGCCGGGCCGATCCTCGCGCATGCCGGATGCCTGGTCCTCGTAAAGATGTACTGGATCGACCCCGGCGGCAATCAGCGCGTCGCGCTGCAAATCGGTAGCCTGGGAGCCGTCCGCCTTCGATACCCGCATGTAGCCTATCAGCATGTCGTACCTGTCACATATACGTTCGATTATGTGACAGTGTGAGCCAGAAAGCTCTCGCCGTCAAAAACTGTCACTTAACCCGTCATTTAGTCTAAGACCTGCAAACGGCCATTCAGGCTCGTAATGTGACAAAAACTCCGGCGGGATGCCCTCCTTGGTGAACGTGGCGCGCAAACGTTCCAGGGATTCGGGGTCGCGTCGCCCGTAGGACGCCAGTGTGAACAGCAAGCGGGCCGTCTCCGGGTTGTGTCGCGCTTCAATGATGGCCTCATCGATGGCCTGGGCTGCTCGTTGCCAGTGGTTGATGGGTTCCGGCTTCGGCACCTTCGCCGGCAGGCCGTTGGTGAAACCAGTGTACGGCTCCGTCTGAAACAGCGCGGCCTGTTCCCCGCGCGGGATCAGCGCCTTTGACTCGATCAGCGTGATGGCGGTGGCCGCCGCCTCCAGCATCTGCCACTGCACCGCCGGGGCCAGAATCTCGTAGGGACGCCACAGACTCTGCCCGGCGCGCAGCGGATGGCCGCAGCGCTCCCAGACATGGCGGATGCTCGCCGAGCAACTGCCGCAGTGCGAGAGCGGCGTGTTCAGCTCATCAAGCAGGGTGCGCAGCAGCCGGAACCACAAGCCGGCGTGGACACGCCGACGCGGCAGCTCCACAAAACCCGTCGTCAGCGCCTGCCAGGTGCGCCGGTCCATGCAGGCGATTGCGTCATCGGCAGGGCGCGGCGCAGCATCGGCGATTTCCCACTGAAGATACCGGCCGGGCATGCCCCAGTAGGACTCCAGCCAGCAGCCATGCTGCGGGCAGCTCAGCATCAAGGGGAGCTGCCAGACGAGTAGCACAGCTTGATTCGTTGGATCGTTCAGACACTGCGGACACGCCCGGCGAATCGTCTGGCTCGGTAGCCAGGCACGCCAGCGAGTGATGGACCGCACCTTGCGGGTGCGCTTGGGCAGGAGCACCGCGCATTGGAATGTATAGGTTTCCAAGGCTGCTGGTACCGAATCGTCGAGACTGTCGAGCAGCCACGGCACCCAGCCTGCAAGACTCATGCTGCGCAACCGCTCCAGCTCGACGCCACTGCGCTGGCAGAGCGCCGTCAGCAACGACAAGGATGGTGCGGTATCCAGGTCATCAAGTTGGCTGTGACCAAGATCGTGGGCCAGCAGCTCGTGCACGTCCATCTGGTAGCAGGCGGCGACCCGGTTGAGCCATGAGGACAGGGCTTCGCCTTCCTTGGGTGCCGGATGCAGCGGCCAGCGCGGCGCGGACTTCACATCAGTTCCCGCTCGAACTGTCGCCGCCGCTCACTGGGGCCGATGTAGTCGGCCATGCTGAGCGTGCGGTGGTTGATCGCTTCCTCGCCACTCTCCACGGCGGCGACGGCCGCCGCCACCAGCAGATGTGCAAGCTCGCCGATGGTGCCTTCGCTCCGGGTGAGCAGGTAGCGGGCCATGTCCAGCGTGGCAATCGGGGATGGCCGCCGTAGCGGGAGTGACGCCGCGAAGCTGGCCAGCAGCGAGCAGCAGTCCTCATTGGCCTCCCACGGCGGCAGCAGCATCGGCTCGAAGCGGTTTTCCAACTGATCGTCCGAACGGATGGCCAGGTACGCCTCGCGCGTGCCGACCCCGACCAGGGGGATACGCAGCTCGTTGCCGAGGAAGCGCAGCAGGTTGAGGAACTCGCGCCGGTTAACGCTGTTGCCAGCCAGTACATTGTGCAGTTCGTCGATCACCAGCATGCGCACGCCGACCTTGCGCAGCAGGGCCAGCGCCAGTTGCTCCATTTCCGGCAGCCGTGGGCGCGGGCGCAGCGGCGCGCCCATCGCAGCCAGCAGCGCGACATAGAAGCGGATCACCGATGGCTCTGACGGCATCTGCACGACCAGCACCGGGATATGTTCTTGGTCAGCGTCGGTGCCGACCGGGTGCGCCCGCCGGAATTTCTCGACGATCATCGACTTGCCGTTGTTGGTGGGGCCGACCAGCAGCAGGTTTGGCATGCGTTGCTTGTTCGGCCACGCATACAGAGTTTCCAGCCGGTTCAGCGCCTCGACCGCGCGCGGGTAGCCGATCCAGCGGTCGGCGCGAATGCGCTGGATGCGCTCGTCTGCCGGCAGCCTGGCCAAACCCTGTGCCGCTGGCAGCAGGTGGGACAGGTCAATGACGGGATATTCGTCCACGGCTACCACTCCTCGATCTGATCGAACGGTTTGGCCGGCGGCAGGTTGTCTGCCTGCGGGTCAGCCATGTCCACATCCGGCGGTATGGGCTTGGCCGGTGGCTCCGACGTCTTGAGGTGCTGGCGGCGATCAGCGTCGCGCCGCGCCTTGCGCGTGGCCTTCTGGGCGGTGGTCACGATCTCGCGCATCTGCCCGATCATGCGGAACAGCGCCGACTCGTCCACCTGCTCGCGCCCGAGCTGACGCAATTTGGCCAGCGCCTGGCGTTGTTCCCAGAGGGTGACGGCCGGATGGGACAAGGTGCGGTAGTGGATCTCCAGATAGTGCTGACCTTCCGGTTCCAGTACCCAGATGCGGCTGATGTCGCGCGGATCGCGCCGGATCAGGAAGGCGGGCAAGCGCTCGCGCCGGGCAATCCACGGCTTGAGGGCGTCGGCGTAGTAGTGGATGTGGTCGATGACAAAGCCGGTGCGGGTCAGGGTGCGGCGGATCACCGGCAGGAAATCGACCAAAAACGCGGTGGGGCGGGTAACGACGGCCGGGACGCCAACGCGCTCCACGGCCTCGGCCCAGCGCGCGGCCGGCGGCTGGAGCAGGCCGTTGTGCACGGAGCCGTGATAGGTGCCTACCGCCAACGCGAGCCAGCGCTCCAGCTCGCGCAGCGTCAGGGTGGCCATCTTCTCGGAATCGTACTCGCCGCGCTGGCCGGGATTGGAGAAGGTCGTCCCCGGTAATTCGTCGTGGATCATCTGCATCGCCGTGCCGATGATCCGTTCCACGATGCCGCCGTAGTGCGGCTGGCCTGGTGGGCGATAGTCCAGCCGGATGCCATGCTGTTCGCAGCCACGGCGCAGCGCTTCGCTTTTGAACTCGGCCGCGTTGTCCAGATAGAGCAGCCTGGGCTTGCCGCTCATCGGCCAGTCCATTTCCACATTCAGCCCTTCCAGCCAGGGCCGCTTGTCGCAGGCGGCATGCGCGAGGCATAGGCCGACCGAGACGGCGGACGGCGCTTCCAGCGTGACCACCATGCCGAGTACGCAGCGCGTGAACACGTCGATGGCGAGGGTCAAATATGGGCGGCCAATCGGTTGCCGGTCGCGCTCGTCGACCACGATCAGGTCGATGACGGTGTGGTCGATCTGCACCTGTTCCAGCGGCATGGTGACTTCGGGCGGAATGCCACCCGCGCCTTGCAAGGGACGGGCAGCGTCCTGCCCGCCCCGGCTGCGGGCTATTTTCGCCGGATGTAGTCCGGCAATCCGCTGGGCCACGGTGTTGCGCGCCGGCACCGGCAGCTTCTGGGTTTTGCACGCCTGCGCGACTTCGCGGTGGAACGCCGCCAGGCTGCGTTTCTGCTTGGTCAGGAAGCGCTTTTGCAGCAGCTCGCGGATGATGCGCTCGACCGGTTCCGGCAAGCGCCCCTTGCCTTTGCCGCCGCCGGATCGGCCGGGCGTCAGGTCTGTTACCAGGCCAGTACCCTGCCGGGCGCGACGGATCAGGACATATACCTGTCGCCGGGACAGGCCCAGCGCTTGGGCTGCCTCATCGGCGGCTTCATGCCCGACCACCTCAAGCGCTGCCAGTGGCCCGATGATTTCCGTCCGGTGCCGGGCTTGCGCCCATGCCTCGTCGGGCAGGGTGGCCACGCCTTGCGCGGCAATCGGTGGAGTGTCTGATGTCATGCCCAAACCTCGCTTTGGTGCACACGAGTATTGAGCATAGTCGAGATTGGTGCAGACGACTCCTGATATTGGGCTGTCAGGAGCCGTATGCACACCAGGCGTTACATCCAGTCAGATGGTGCGGTCGTCTTCTGAAAACGACATTTTTCTTAGTGCCAAGCGCACCTCCTACTGGTGTCGCAATAACCCTGGAATTTGACACATCCACCCAAATCATGAATAATAACGATTCTCATTAACATCCGAATGGAGAGTTGCCTTGAAAGCTGCCCGATCCCTCGTTGCCCTTGCCGCACTGGCGGGGGCGCTCTCACAGCCGGCGCTTGCCGGCGAATCGCCTTTCGGCTGGATTTACACGGCTGACGTGGCACCTCCTGGCACGAAGGAGTTCGAGCAGTGGGTCGATGTGCAGACTAAGCAGACCCAAGGTGATTACACCAACGTACGCTTGCGCTCGGAGTTGGAATTCGGCATCACACCGAAGTACCAGACCGCGTTCTACCTGAACTCGCGCTTCATCAACGCCTACCGTAACCAGATGGACGGGACAACCGCCGGTCCGAATACCGACATTCCCGACAATTTCGATCCCACGTCCCGCTACAAGATGAGCCGCGTCGAATCGGTGTCGTGGGAAAACATCTACCAGGTCTCCAACCCGCTCGTGGATCCGATCGGCTTGGCGCTCTACGTCGAGCCTACTTGGGGACCACGCAACAAGGAGCTGGAGTTCAAGCTCATCCTGCAAAAGAATTTTTTGGATGACCGTCTGATCTGGGCCACGAACTTCGTCACGGCGCTTGAGAACAACAAGCGTGGCAGTTCGGTCGAGAAGGCCACTGAGGTGGACTTTCTGACGGGCCTCTCCTATCGATTCATGAACAACTGGTCTGCCGGCCTTGAGGCGCGCAATCATCGCGAATTCACCGGCTATGGCTACGGCGTAGCGAATCACTCCGCATGGTTCCTCGGGCCGAACATCCATTACGCAACCAAGAGCTGGTGGATGACCGTCGCGTGGCGCACTCAGATGCCTTGGGCCAGCGGATTCCAAGATGACCAAAAAGAGGTTATCAGCGGCGGGCGTATTTATGGCGACGAGCACACACGCAATCAGTTCATGCTCAAAGTCGGGGTACCGTTCTGATGCGTTGGGAACCGTTCATTGCAGCCCCGCTAGTCGTCATCTCGACCGCCAGTTGGGGCAACGTCTACTTTTCGACCGAGCAGGCCCAGCAAGTCATGTTTCCGGGCGGCAAGTTCACCCAGGTTGCACTGAGCTTGACGCAGGAGCAGCGCGATGCGCTACGTGCCCGTTCCGGGGTATATGAGCCATTTCAAGAGAACCGTGTGTGGCGGGTAGAGGACCGAGGCTTCTTCGTCATCGACCAAGTAGTGGGAAAACACGAGTTGATCACCTACGCCGTTGGGCTGAATCCCGATGGCAGCATCAGACAAATCGAAATTCTGGAATACCGCGAGACCTACGGCTCCGAGGTGCGCAATGCGGCGTGGCGACAGCAGTTCGTCGGCAAGACGGCCGCGTCGCCGGTCAAGCTGAATCAGGACATCACCAACATCACTGGTGCCACGCTGTCGTCCAAGCACATCACTGATGGGGTGCGGCGCGTACTAGCCGTCTACGACATGGCACTGAAGGGGCTGCCAGGTGCCAAGCGTTGAGCGCATGCGCCCCTTGCTGGGGACGTTCGTGACGATTCGCGCCCAAGGCGCTGCCAATGCATCGGAGGCCGCCGTAGCAGCGGCCGTCGAGTCGGCGTTTGTAGCCATCGCGCGGGTAGATCGGCTGATGAGTTTTCATCGGGGCGGCAGCGACATTAGTCGCTTGAATCGGGCGCGGCCAGGGGCTCGTTTGCGTGTGCATCGTTGGACCTACCAAGTCCTACGCGAAGCACAGCGCTTGCGGTCAGAGAGCGGTGGTGCGTTCAACTGCAATGTTGGCGCGCCTCTCATGCACGCAGGTCTACTGCCTAAGCAGGTTCGCTGTCAGCCTGTCCGACAACGGCATGCCCAGCCTGACATTCATCTGGATCAGTGCGGTTGGGTTCGACTGTCGGCAAGGGTGGTGTTCGATCTTGGCGGCATTGCTAAAGGCTTCGCGGTGGACAAGGCTGTCGAGGCGTTGCAGCGGGGTGGTATTGCGAGTGGCTTGGTGAATGCGGGTGGGGACATGCGGGTCTTTGGCGTCGAACCTCAGCCGATTTGGGCACGTTGCCCAAATGATCCGGCGAACGTACAGATGATCGGCACGCTGACAAATGGGGCCATTGCCACGTCCGCAGCCTACTTCGTTGATCGCAACCCGTTGGCAGGCACGGTCGCAAGCGCCATTGTCGAACCTCCAACCGGGCGCAGAGTGAAGATGGCCAATAGCGTCTCGGTAGTGGCCCGCAGTGCCATGCTGGCCGACGCATTAACCAAAGTGGCCGTCATCAAGCAGCGGCTTCCCAGCCGCCTTGCCAGATATGCGCGAGCCAGGATGGTGACGATATGACTACCCATCAAATGTTCAGCATCCGACTGCCGAAAGCGCAACGCTGGATGACCTACTTGGCGTTGATCGCGGTGGTCATCAGCGGCATCGTTTGGTGGTTGTTGCACGACGTACTGCAATGGGGGTGGATCCTCGCCGAGCGTCGCTTGCTGATATCCCACGGGATTGCCGCAGCCGCCACGCTCGTCATCGTCGGTGGGCTGTTGCCGCTGCACATCCGCTTGGCCTGGCGCATTCGACGCAATCTGTCTTCGGGGCTTGCCGCGCTGGCAATCATGACGCTGCTGGCTGCGACCGGGCTACTGCTGTATTACGGCGGTGAGGATTGGCGCGACTGGGTGCGATGGGCACACATTGGCGCAGGTCTCATCGCCGCACTTGTTATCCCGGTTCATGTCTGGTTGGGACGCAGGAGGCACGCTCGCTCGGCTGCTCCCGTCGCGGCGGCAACGCGCAGCCAAGGCCACGAACGTGCGACAGCATTGAGGTAAAGACCTCATGCCCCGCCGTTCTATCCTGTCCGCCGCCGAGCGGGCAAGCCTGCTTTTGCCACCCGACACCGAAGATGAACTCATCCGGCACTACGCCTTCAGCGAGACCGACCTGTCGCTGATTCGCCAGCGGCGCGGCGATGCCAATCGCCTGGGCGTCGCCGTGCAGTTGTGTTTGCTGCGCTTCCCCGGCCAGGGCCTGCTGCCCGATGCCACCATGACGGTATCCCTGCTGCAATGGATCGGACGGCAAGTGCGCATCGACCCATCGTGTTGGCCACAGTATGCCGAGCGGGAGGAAACCCGGCGAGAGCATCTGCTTGAACTGCGTGCATACTTGGGTGTGGAACCATTCGGTCTGGCGCACTATCGGCAGGCCGTCCATGCCGCCACCGAATTGGCCTTGCAGACGGACAAGGGCATCGTGCTGGCTGTCAGCGTCCTCGACACGCTGCGCCAACGGCACACCATATTGCCGACGCTGGATGTCATCGAGCGCGTCTGCGCCGAGGCCATCACCCGCGCCAACCGGCGCATCTACGAAGCCCTGTCCGAACCGCTGTCGAACGGGCACCGGCATCGCCTCGATGACCTGCTGAAACGTCGCGACAACGGCAAGATGACTTGGCTGGCCTGGCTACGCCAGTCGCCTGTTAAACCGAACTCCCGCCACATGCTCGAACATATTGAGCGTCTCAAAGCCTGGCAGGCGCTCGACCTGCCCACCGGCATCGAGCGGCTGGTTCACCAGAACCGGCTACTCAAAATCGCCCGCGAGGGCGGCCAGATGACGCCCGCCGACCTGGCCAAGTTCGAGCCGCAACGACGCTACGCCACCCTCGCGGCGCTGGCCATCGAGGGCATGGCCACCGTCACCGATGAAATCATCGACCTGCATGACCGCATCCTCGGCAAGCTGTTCAATGCCGCCAAGAATAAGCATCAGCAGCAGTTCCAGGCATCGGGCAAGGCAATCAACGCCAAGGTGCGCCTGTACGGGCGCATCGGCCAAGCGCTGATCGACGCCAAGCAGTCGGGCCGCGACCCGTTCGCTGCCATCGAGGCCGTCATGTCCTGGGACGCTTTCGCCGAAAGCGTCACCGAGGCGCAGAAGCTCGCGCAGCCCGATGATTTCGATTTTCTGCACCGTATCGGCGAGAGCTACGCCACCTTGCGCCGCTACGCGCCGAAATTCCTCGACGTGCTCAAGCTGCGGGCCGCGCCCGCCGCCAACAACGTGCTTGATGCCATTGAGGTACTGCGCGGTATGAACACCGACAACGCCCGCAAGGTGCCCGCCGATGCGCCGACCGGCTTCATCAAACCGCGCTGGCAGAAGTTGGTGATGACCGACGCCGGAATCGACCGGCGCTACTACGAACTGTGCGCGCTGTCGGAACTCAAGAACTCGCTGCGCTCGGGCGACATCTGGGTACAGGGTTCGCGCCAATTCAAGGACTTCGAGGACTACCTGGTGCCGCCCGCGAAGTTCGCCAGCCTCAAGCAGTCCAGCGAATTGCCGCTGGCTGTGGCCACCGATTGCGACCAGTACCTGCACGAACGACTGACGCTGCTGGAAACGCAGCTCGCCACGGTCAACCGCATGGCGGCAGCCAACGATCTGCCAGACGCCATCATCACCGAGTCGGGCCTGAAAATCACGCCGCTCGATGCGGCGGTGCCGGACACTGCGCAAGCGTTGATCGACCAGACGGCCATGATCCTGCCGCACGTCAAGATCACAGAATTGCTGCTTGAAGTCGATGAATGGACGGGCTTCACCCGCCACTTCACGCACCTGAAATCGGGCGATCTGGCCAAGGACAAGAACCTGTTGCTGACCACGATCTTGGCCGATGCGATCAACCTGGGCTTGACGAAAATGGCCGAGTCCTGCCCCGGAACGACCTACGCCAAGCTCGCTTGGCTGCAAGCCTGGCATACCCGTGACGAAACCTACGGGGCGGCGCTGGCCGAACTGGTGAACGCCCAGTTCCGGCACCCGTTCGCCGGGCATTGGGGTGATGGCACCACGTCATCGTCGGACGGTCAGAACTTCCGCACCGGCAGCAAGGCCGAGAGTACCGGGCACATCAACCCGAAGTACGGCAGCAGCCCAGGAAGGACGTTCTACACCCACATCTCCGACCAATACGCGCCATTTCACACCAAGGTGGTCAATGTCGGTGTGCGCGACTCGACCTATGTGCTTGACGGCCTGCTGTACCACGAATCCGACTTGCGGATTGAGGAACACTACACGGACACGGCGGGCTTCACCGATCACGTCTTCGCCCTGATGCACCTCTTGGGCTTCCGCTTCGCGCCGCGCATCCGCGACCTGGGCGACACCAAGCTCTACATTCCCAAGGGCGAAACCGCCTATGACGCCCTCAAACCGATGATCGGCGGCACGCTCAACATCAAGCATGTCCGCGCCCATTGGGATGAAATCCTGCGGCTGGCCACCTCGATCAAGCAGGGCACCGTGACGGCCTCGCTGATGCTGCGCAAGCTCGGCAGCTACCCACGCCAGAACGGATTGGCCGTGGCCCTACGCGAGCTGGGGCGCATCGAGCGCACGCTGTTCATCTTAGACTGGCTGCAAAGCGTCGAGCTGCGCCGCCGTGTTCATGCCGGGCTGAACAAGGGCGAAGCTCGCAACGCGCTGGCCAGGGCGGTGTTCTTCAACCGGCTGGGCGAAATCCGTGACCGTAGCTTTGAGCAGCAACGCTACCGTGCCAGTGGCCTCAACCTGGTGACGGCGGCTGTCGTGTTGTGGAACACGGTCTACCTGGAGCGTGCGGCGCAATCCTTGCGTGGCAACGGCCATGCCGTCGATGAGGCGCTGTTGCAGTACCTGTCGCCGCTGGGCTGGGAACACATCAACCTGACCGGCGATTACCTCTGGCGCAGCAGCGCCAAGGTAGGAGCGGGCAAGTTCAGGCCACTACGCCCGTTCTCCGGGTCTTAGCGTACGATTTTTTCCGTTTTCTGAAGCGACCCCAAGCAGCGTGGAGCCTATCGAGGACGTAAGAAATCGCTGTCGCCTGAGCGTGTGGCTGAACTGCGGCAACGTGCTGATGCTGGTGAGCAAAAGGCGAAGCTGGCCCGCGAGTTCGGTGTCAGCCGCGAAACCTTGTACCAATATCTGCGTGAAAGCTGACTATGTCCCGCATTCGACAGCATCGAGGCGCGGCAAATCGACTGGGCTTCGCGGTGCAACTTTGCTACATGCGCTATCCGGGCATCGCGCTCACTGCTGACGCGGAGCCGGACGCCCCCTTGCTGCGCATGGTCGCAGGCCAGCTCAAGCTGCCGGGCGATATCTGGAACGACTACGGTCAACGCGCCGAAACGCGGCGCGAACATTTGTTGGAATTGCAGTCAGCCTATGGCTTCCAATCGTTCACGACGCTGAGCCATTATCGAGCTGCCGTGCATAGTCTGGACGATCTGGCCTGGCAAACCGACAAGGGTATTGTGCTGGCACGCGAGCTGGTCAATGGGTTGCGCCGCAAGAGCGTTTTGCTGCCAGCGGTCGGCGTGATGGAGCGCATCTGTGCCGAGGCAATCACCCGCGCCAACCGGCGCATTCACGCAGCACTGACCGATACCTTGACAAGTGCCCACCGTCAGCGCCTGGACGAACTCCTCAAGCGCAAGGAGGCAGTAAAGCGACTTGGCTGGCATGGCTGCGCCAGTCGCCCGTCAAGCCGAATTCTCGGCACATGCTCGAACACATCCAGCGCCTCAAAGCCTGGCAGGCGCTTGACCTGCCCGCAGGCATCGAGCGACAGGTTCACCAAAACCGCCTGCTAAAAATCGCCCGTGAGGGTGGACAGATGACGCCCGCCGACCTAGCCAAGTTCGAGGTGCAACGACGCTATGCCACTCTGGTAGCGCTGGCCATTGAAGGCATGGCCACCGTCACCGACGAAATCATCGACCTGCACGACCGCATCATTGGCAAGCTGTTCAACGCCGCTAAGAACAAGCATCAGCAGCAGTTTCAGGCTTCCGGTAAGGCGATCAATGACAAGGTGCGGATGTATGGCCGCATCGGCCAAGCTTTGCTGGAAGCCAAACAGAGCGGCGGCGATCCGTTCGCCGCCATTGAGGCAGTAATGCCGTGGGATACCTTCGCCGCCAGCGTCACCGAGGCGCAAAAGCTCGCGCAACCGGAGAGCTTCGACTTTCTGCATCGCATAGGTGAAAGCTACGCCACCTTGCGCCGCTACGCGCCGCAGTTCCTGGACGTACTCAAGCTGCGGGCGGCACCAGCCGCCAAGGGCGTACTCGATGCCATCGAGGTGCTTCGCGATATGAACATCGACAACGCCCGCAAGGTGCCCGCCGACGCGCCGACCGCATTCATCAAACCGCGCTGGGCCAAATTGGTGCTCACAGACGAAGGCATGGACCGCCGCTACTACGAACTGTGCGCCCTGTCAGAGCTGAAGAACGCGCTGCGCTCGGGTGACGTGTGGGTGCAGGGTTCGCGACAGTTCAAGGACTTCGACGAGTACCTGGTGCCGGTCGATAAATTCACCACCTTGAAGCTGGCCAACGAATTGCCGCTGGCCGTGGCGACGGATTGCGATCAATATTTGCACGACCGTCTGGAATTGCTGGAACAGCAGCTTGCCACTGTCAACCGGATGGCGGCGGCCAACGACCTGCCGGATGCCATCATTACCGAGTCCGGCTTGAAAATCACGCCGCTGGACGCGGCAGTGCCGGAGACAGCACAAGCCCTGATTGACCAGTCGGCGTTGCTGCTACCGCACGTCAAGATTACCGAACTCTTGATGGAGGTCGATGAGTGGACAGGTTTCACTCGGCATTTCACGCATCTGAAGACAGGCGATACGGCCAAAGACAAAACCTTGCTGCTGACGACGATCCTGGCTGATGGCATCAATCTTGGGCTCACCAAGATGGCCGAGTCCTGCCCTGGCACGACCTACGCGAAGCTGTCGTGGTTGCAAGCGTGGCACATCCGGGATGAAACGTACTCAACGGCGCTGGCCGAGCTGGTCAACGCGCAGTTTCGGCAACCCTTCGCCGCAAACTGGGGCGACGGCACTACCTCATCGTCGGATGGCCAGAACTTCAGAACCGGTAGCAAGGCAGAGAGCACAGGGCATATCAACCCGAAGTATGGAAGCAGTCCAGGACGGACTTTCTACACGCACATTTCCGACCAGTACGCGCCCTTCAGCGCCAAAGTGGTCAACGTCGGCGTGCGTGATTCGACCTATGTGCTCGACGGCTTGCTGTACCACGAGTCGGACTTGCGCATCGAGGAACATTACACCGACACAGCGGGCTTTACCGATCATGTCTTCGGACTGATGCACCTGCTGGGCTTCCGTTTCGCGCCACGTATCCGAGACTTGGGCGACACGAAGCTGTTCATCCCCAAGGGCGATACCGCCTACGATGCGCTCAAGCCGATGATTAGCAGTGACAGGCTGAACATCAAGGCTATTCGTGCCCACTGGGATGAAATTCTACGGCTGGCAACTTCGATCAAGCAGGGCACGGTGACGGCCTCGCTGATGCTGCGCAAGCTCGGCAGCTATCCACGCCAGAACGGCTTGGCCGTTGCCCTGCGCGAACTGGGGCGCATCGAGCGCACGTTGTTCATTCTGGACTGGCTGCAAAGCGTGGAGCTGCGCCGCCGCGTGCAGGCCGGACTCAACAAGGGCGAGGCACGCAACGCGCTAGCCAGGGCGGTGTTCTTCAACCGGCTGGGCGAAATCCGCGACCGCAGCTTTGAACAGCAACGTTACCGGGCCAGCGGCCTCA
This sequence comes from Ampullimonas aquatilis, assembly GCF_049675895.1. Taxonomy (GTDB): domain Bacteria; phylum Pseudomonadota; class Gammaproteobacteria; order Burkholderiales; family Burkholderiaceae_D; genus Ampullimonas; species Ampullimonas aquatilis. The sequence continues at coordinate 16,335 of NZ_CP183835.1, forward strand.
ATCTGGTGACAGCAGCCATCGTGTTGTGGAACACCGTCTATCTGGAAAGGGCGGCGAACGCATTGCGCAATCACGGCCAAGGCATTGATGACGCGCTGTTGCAATACCTGTCGCCACTGGGCTGGGAGCACATCAACCTGACCGGCGATTACCTCTGGCGCAGCAGTACCAAGGTCGGTGCAGGGAAGTTCAGGCCGCTACAGCCGTTGCCAAAGCCTTAGCGTACTTTAAATTCCGTTTTCTGAGACGACCCCTAATACAACTCAGCACTGGATTACCATCAAACACCCACAACGGACGGCCCCAAGGCCGTCTCAAGGGTTTTTTAAAGCATTTTTAACGTGTACCCTCGAACTTGAAAGCTGCGCCGTAGGCGCGGGGTGGGGGGAGCCGCCGTAGGCGGGGGGAGGGCTTGCCCTCACCCAAGGGGGGCGAGTGCGCGACCGGAGCAGAGCGGAGGGAGGATGGGGGGAACGCAGTTCCCCGCGCACTTCTTTGCGTGTTGATAAAGTTTCTGGAAATCTGTTAGTGGTTGTGTAAGTACAGGGGGGCTTGCCTGCCCCCTTTGGGGGCGTATTAAATCTGGGTGAGCGCGAAGCGCGAGGGACGTAGTCCCTGGGGGATGCCGGGCGGGAGTGCGTAGCACGGGCGAAGGCCGTAGGCCGTAGGAGCTGGCGGGGGCAGAGCCCCTAAGAAGCGGTGGGTTTTATATCGCAAATTTTTTGAGTTATTCACTATTTGGTCGTCATCTATTACCAGCAAATATAAAGGCAAAAACTATAGGAATATATTAAAGGCATACCTTATAGGTTTAGGGGGGGTCTGATACCCCGTGAATCGGGGGTCTGATTCCGCGTAGTAAAAGGGGTCTGATTCCGCGTACATAGGGGGTCTGATTCCGCGCATTAGGGGGTCTGATTCCGCGTGGATAAGTTACTTAATTCACAGGCTTATAAACAGAAAATCATAGCGAAATTGGGGGGTCTGATTCCGCGATGGGAGGGGGGTCTGATTCCGCGCAAGAATTTTTCGAATAATTGGACATATTTCGATCATTAAGCGCAAAGTATAGGGGGGTCTGATTCCGCGTACAGGGGGGGTCTGATTCCGCGCAACCTCTTCATTATGAAAATTAATTATTAATCGGTGATAGTAATAACCATCCCAAGTTATGCCAATAATTTTGTTCAAGTAACTTTGCCATGATTGTAAAAAATGCGGCAATCGCTTCCATTGTTAAAGACCATTTTTAGAATGGGGGGGGGTCTGATTCCGCGTGCCATTTCATGGCACCTTGTAAGGGATTGGCGGTGGTGAAGGCATTAAGAGAATGCCGCCTGTCACTTGTTTAACTTTGGCGCTCGGATAGACTGCCAATGCGTCACGCAAGGCAGGTAAAAACTTTTTCTTAAAATCTTTATCGGGGTCTTTACCTTGATATTCCTGGCCGAATTGTTCACGTAGGTTTGCCCAATGTAAAACAAGCGGCCGTCCTTCGATTCGATGTAATCGATCGGCCAACATCGTGTAAATATCCATTGCGAGCGCCGATCCCTTCAAAACGGTCAACGCCCTCATATCTAACGGAACAGAATGTCTAATTAAAGTCTGGAAATAATCTTCAGAAAAAGTCACGATGCCAGGCCATAGGGATGGTTGTTCAGGTGTGCTGTTTAACCATGCCTCGAACTGCTTAATCGGTTTTCCGTCATAAGTATAGGCACGACCTGAAGCATTAAAGCCTAGGGTGATTTGACAAGCAGATAAAGCTTGAACCTGTTTACGAAACATCGTGTAGCCACCCTTTTTGCCGCCACTAGTGTCTTTACCAAGCATACGCAAGAATTCACTAGCACTGTTTCCTACCGGCACCTCTGGCGTTTTATGTCGCACGGAATAGGTATTCATCCATGCCAGCATCAGTCGAGGTAAAACCCCGTAAGGGATAGGCTGTTGAATAAAATCCTTGCCATCCCATAGTTTTCCAGCTCGAATGCTCAAAGCCGCATTCCCACAACTGCGTTCAAATTCGATTCCTTCCACTTTAGAACGCGGCAATCCGACCTGACACATGATCGCGTGCATGAATGCCATATCTTGACCACTGGGTGGGGCGGCTGAAATCTGGGCAGCAGCATCGACTATTTTTACATCATGTTTCTTGCCAGCTTTTTTGGTTGGAGCAGGCTTAGCTTCCTGTTTAGGTACGTCTTCAAACATCAACTCAGCGTTTACTGATGATCCCGTCTGTAAAATTTCGGTGGGTTCAGACATTGAAAGAACTCCTAACTAATAGCAAATTTCGAATTTAAACACTACGATGATTTGGTTACTTGATTAACATTAGGTGACACTCACCGTCCTAAGAAAGCCACATAAACCGATAAACGTCAACAAGGGAAAGTTGATTACATGGAGGCGAAGTAACCTCATCAGGGAATTGTTTGCGAATGCTATGCCACGTTATCCATACGACTGATCTAGCCATGACGAGTACGGCAGCCGGAATTACCATGCCGATTGTCACGGCCACTATTATGAATCCAAGCCACCCATATTCGACTGTGATCTCAGTTACCAATAAGCTTATAGTAATAACTGAAAGGATACGGTAAGCAGACGCCTTGGAGAGCATACCCATGCTAAGAGCCCCGAAAAGAGACAGAACGAAGGCTATCTTAAAAAGCATTAATATCATCATTCTCCTTATTACAGCCGAATTTTCAAGTGTTTAAATACACCTAAATCTGAATACACCCTCATATCTCAGACTTTATCGTAACTTTGTCGATTTCAGCCCTGAACTTATTAATTAAATTAGTGGGTGCAATTAGTGTTACAAGCTCCCAACCTGGTAATAATTTGCCGACCGCTAAAGACGCATTTTGTTTCGCTATTGTGTGAGTTTCGTCGGCTAACTGAACCTCTTTGACAATCTGGCCGACAAACTGGCGTTTCCAACCAAATTGGTTGGCGATCTCCAGATGCGCAATACCATCAACCAGAGCAAGTCGAGCCGCATCTAGCTTCTTTTCATTCATCTTAATAAACGGTCGCAATGTATCAAAATGAATGGCCTTCATCCGGTAAGGACTTTTAACACCCATCTATAACTTTCTGTCTAAATTGATAGACCAACTAAAATCGAGCAAAACAAGCGCAGACGCCTTTATGCACTCACGAGTTCTGATTTTAACAGGCTGTCAGCCAGTGGATGAGGTATCAAAACTTCACTTCAAATGGCTATTATTCTGCCTGGACAGATCATTTCTTTACACTACTAAAAATCGAATTTAAGTTAAATGTCTTACTTGTACTACCATGCAAATAAGACGCTAAAGCAAATGCCGCTTCATCACGGTGCCCAAACTTACCGTTCATAATGCCATTCAGAACTTCGTGGGCGATATCTGTGTCCTTCTTGCCAGCATCAAAAAACGGGCGTAGAAACTTCTTGACCTGTTCTTTATCCTCGATTGCATCGAGGATCAGTTTTGAATCTGAATTTGGCCGTTGAATCTCTTTAAATGCAGCCTTAAGCGTGATGAGTACAGGGGAGGTTAGATCACTAGTTTCTTCATTAAATTTAGCTAAGGCAGCCTTAGATGGCTTGACAGTATCTTTAACCTGATTGACAGTGGTTCTTGCATTCTTCTTTCCGCGGGTTGCTTTCAATTCATCAACAAGTTCTTTGGCCTTTTCAGGGTTTACTTTCTCGATAACCTTGACGGTATTAATAACTTCAAGATCAGCACTAACATTTTCAGAAATCAGGCGTTTCGACTGTTCAGGCAAATCCAAAAGTGACAATATTTTAGAAAGCCAAGCTCGGCCTTTTGAGTGTTTTTCTAACACGGCATCTACGCTACCAAGCAGATCTAAATCATGCTGAATTTTCTTAGCCTCTTCAATCTGAGTGAGATTCTTGCGATGAATATTTTCCGCAAGTTGGTAATCGGCGGCGTCTGCCTCTGTCATTTCCTCAATTCTCGCTCTGAGCGTTTTGAGTCCAACGAGCTTCGCAGCTCGAAAACGGCGCTCACCAGCAACCAGAATGTACGGTTTTTCGCTGCCTTGAACATTGGGGCGCAATAATATTGCTTGAAGCTGCTTTTTTATTAAGCTCTTACCCAAGTCGGCCAATTCATTATCAGCGTCTTCAAATTCTTCGCGTACCTGAGCAAGCACCTCAATGTCGTTGAGATCAACAACGCTATCAAAGTCATTCAAATTTGTGTTTTGAAATAGGGCATCGATACCAGGCGCAACAAATACGTTACTTTTTGTGGTCGCGGCCCTTTTGGATGGTGCAATGGATTTTTTAGTTGTCATGCCATTCTCCCTAAAATAGTGCTACAGGCAGCTCGCCATTCGTTTGCTGCAAGCAAATGCCCCGATCCTTTTGTAGCCAGCCAAACCGGTCGACGCATCGCAATGGCGCGACGTACTGGCGCTCTTTCAGCCAATTCTTCTGAAAGAATCGCTGTGCCATATCTTTCCCGCAACGCCGCAATACCAGCCCGCTCATCAGAACTACGCGGATTGACCTTCATAGGCAAGATACCAATATGCTTCAATCGAGGATTGAAGCCTTGGGTTCTTACTACATGAATAGTCTGCATCAGATCCGCAACACCAGCCAACTCATACAGACCAACCGAAACAGGCGTAATCACATAATCAGCCGCAGTTAAAGCCGCCATCAAGCGAATTCCCAGCAAAGGCGGGGTATCAATCAAGCAAAGATCAAAGTCCTTTGTAAACCGACGCAAAGCAGCAGCGGGACGGCGCAAAACATCGTTTTCTGCCTTGTCAATCGATAGCAGGGCGGCATCGGCACGAATTATTGATAAATGGTCTGATAATTTCTGAGGTAATTCGTCATTCGGAGCTGCATCAAATAGTCTTGAAGCAGCAAGACCTAGCGGCATTCCTGCCGGCGGGAAAAACGTCAGCGATAAGCTGCCCTGTTTATCCATATCGACAAGCAACACTCGCAACCCAGCTTCCATCGCGGCATACGCAAGATGCACAGTCAATGTGCTTTTACCGACACCACCCTTTTGATTGGCAACTGCTAGAACTTTCATAGTTGGCTTTCCATTTTGTATTGACAGGGTGCTAATAAATGCAAGGATGACAATCTCGTTCAAAATTTAGCACAAGAATCGGGACTAGCCCTTTTTTAAATTAATCAGCGAGATTGGCGTGAAATGTAAATCCAATTCAACACAGCGCGAAACCAAGTCTGAAATCGAGATATAGCCGAACTCAGCAAAGCGCGTATCTCCATCAATAATGGCATACCCATAAGCTTGTGAAACGCCACCATCAATATCTTTTTCCAAGATATACCAATCACTATTAGCAGAAAAATAGTGAAGATAGGCCACATCAGTTTCATCATGGCGCTGTTCAAATGTGACCGGCATGTTCTCAATGAGCGTTGCAATATTGATTAACCTTTCAAGATAAAAAATACCTTCGACACCCCGACAAAGCGCATCCAAAGCCGAAAGTTGACCAAAACCAATAAAAGGCCGCAGGGTAACTAGCGCCTTTTCAGCCGCAGCTTGCAAGGATTGGGACGCTTTCCTTTGGAATTCTTTATCTTGACTCATTCAAACCTCGATTAGTTGACTTGGTTTATTTATTACTGATGAATGACTTACTTACCACGTTGAAAGTATAAGAGAATACAACACAATACGCAAGCGTTTTAGCTTGCGTATTGTGTTGTATTTGAATTTAATTATGTCTGTCCAGGGGGATACCATAAGCCGCAGCACAAAGGCCCAGACATAGAACGGGCGCGGATTTCAGGGCATAGCCCAACCCTTGACAGGCTGCATTGAGATTAAACTTCTGGCATGACCGGCAGTAATACGCCAACGGCGTAAAGTGCTACCGGGGTTGCCCGACGGCGAGATAATCGCATGATGAGAAAAAGATTTTCGCGGGCGCGAAAATCACTGGCCATCTATATTTGGAATGGCATATTTGTCGTTAAATCAATGAATGATTTAAACTTACGGCAAATTTACATGGCAGTGCCATCACACAAGGGGAGACTAGTGCGTAAAAGCATTTTAAGCATTGCATTTTTTGCAGCAACAGAATTTATTTCGAGCCTAAGACCGACACTATGGAAATGGTGGTATGACTTACTTGCGACGAAAGATAAAAACGGGCTGCTGGAATTCATGAATTATGGCTATGCGCCCCTCGATGACAAAAAAGCTAAGACGTTAAACGAACAAGACGAAAAATTCCGCTATTCGGTTCAACTTTACGATCATGTTGTAGAAGATACCGAATTAGAAGGCAAAACGATTGCCGAGATTGGCTGCGGTAGAGGCGGCGGTGGCGGGTTTCTGGTTAAAACATATCGACCAAAAAAATATACCGGCATTGATCTTTCTGACCAAGCTATCGGATGGGCAAAGAAAAAGTATGCTGATAATACAAACATGGAATGGAAGCAAGGGAGTGCGGAGCACATCCCATTGCCCGATAACAGTATTGATGTACTAATCAATGTTGAGTCATCACATTGTTATCCATCCATGTCAAACTTCATGAAAGAAGTAAAACGAGTCTTAAAGCCTGGTGGTTATTTCGCTTACTGCGATTTTCGTACTCAAGAAGGTGTTGCAGGGCTTGATCGTCGATTCGAGCGCACTGGAATGACTATTTTACGAAAAATCATCATTACGCCGAACGTCATTAAGGCACTTGATACGATTTCAAGCGAACGTGAGGTAATTACTGAAAAGTCAGGACTAAATTGGCTGCTGAAGGGCGCTTTCAGAGACTTCGCTGGTATACAAAATACACCCGTATATCACATGCTTAAATCAAGAAAGCTGGAATACATGAGCTATCTGATTCAGAAAAATAACAAATAATATCTTCTATTATGCAACTGATTAATAGGTATCTAGTAGCAGTCTTTGTCCTGTTTTTCTTCCAACTACAAACCAACGCACAGGGCAGTGCGAAAGTATTTCCCGCAAAAAGTGGCATCGCACTTGAAAAACTCTCTGGTTATTATGAATATGCCAAAGACCCAAACGGTATACTTTCTATTGAAGAAATTGCTAGTTCACGCATCCCATTTAGCCCATTAACTCAAACCAACTTTGGATTTACTAACGCAGTTTATTGGGTTCGCTTCAATATCAATTTTGAGAACTATGGAGAAGAGAACTGGTATCTGATCAAGAACTATGAGCACTTTGGCAAGATTACAATCTACTACCCGAACGCGAACGGCCAAGGTTATAGTAGCTACAGCCTGGATGAGTTTGAACATCAAGAAGGCAGGCAGTACAGCGTCAGAAACTTATTATTAAAAGTACCGTCTTCAAATCATACCGCCACTTATTATTTAAGGTTTGAACCGCGCAATCATTCGTGCGATGTAGAGTTCCAATTCGCATCTTTGCAAGGCGTCATAGAAAACACGCACGAAACTCAATTGGTTTTAGGCTTATTTTTCGGGGCGCTTTTAATCATGTTGTTTTACAACTCGATTTTGTTGCTCTATACAAAAGACTTAAATTATCTCTATTACATTATCTATTTGGGCGGTCTATTAGTTGTATTTGCAGACATTAACGGTTACGTCAGCCTATTTTTAGATCTGAGTACACGACAAAGACAAATTGCACCAGCGGCATTATTTGGCTTATTGTTGGGCATTTCACTTTTCGCCAGGAGCTTCTTAAGTCTCAAAAACACGCATCGAAAACTAGACTATGCACTAAAGGCACTCGGAATTTTGATCTGGTTGGGCGTTATCAGTTCGTTCTTTTTAGATATGGGTGTTGCTTACCAATTAGGCGGCATTCTAACAGCGATAATCATGTCGCTGGTTGCGTATGCTGGGGTGACTCGTTCAATACAAGGCTTTATACCAGCCCGCTTGTACACGGCAGGCTGGGGCGTATTTGTATTTTTCGTGATCATATTCATCCTTAGAACAAGAGGCATTATTCCTGCGACATTTATGGCAACTTACGGCATTCAATTGGGCGCTGTATGGGAAGCAACCATGTTTTCATTGGCGCTTGCGTATCGCATTAAATTGGCCGACAAAGATAAAAACGACGCCCTGGAACTTGAACGAAAGTCGTTAGAGGTCAAAGTTGAAGAGCGCACAAAATCGCTTCAGGCAGCACTAGAAGCGAGAAAACTGATTATTGCCAACGCCAGTCACGAACTAAGAACACCCGTGAATGCACTTTCGCTGGTCTTAGACGGACACATTCTGGAAAATCATGAAGGCACCACGCCAGAATTCTTGCATAACATCGGTGAGTTAACTTCTCATATGAGACAGCTCGTAGAAACCTTGTTATTGTTGGATAACAAGGAACAAACCCCATCAAGAAACCCCTTACTTAACTTTAATCTTACCGATGAGATTAAAGGTACTGCTGACTTAATACAGCGAGTTCGCAGTAAAGATTCTGTCCGTTTATCAATTGATGCATCTGCATGCAATGGTTTTCATGTCCGTGGCGACCTGACTTCATTTAAACGGATCATCATTAACCTACTTGATAATGCAATTAAATTTACAGACAAAGGCAGTGTGAGCGTCATTGCGACGATCAAAGAACTATCTGATGTTAGTTTAATTTGTTCAGTCTTAGTTAACGACACGGGTGATGGTATAGCCGCAGAAAAGACAAGCCAAATTTTTGAAGCGTTTTACACGACTAGTGGTGAAACTGGACATACAGGCACTGGCCTTGGCTTAGCCATGTGCAAAAAACTTGCAGAGAACATGAATGGGACATTGCGACTCGTTCAATCTGTCCAAGGGCAGGGCAGCACCTTCGAGTTATGCGTTCATTTTGAACTTGCACAAAACGAAAATTCTAAGTTTGGTCTAACGTTATTTAATGGTAAAGCCGCAGAAGCAAAACGTCGGAAAGTCTTATTGGTTGAAGACGATCCTATTACAGCTAAAGCAGTCACGATGATTGTCACGCAATTAAATCATGATATTGAGTTAAAGACGGATTATGCCAGCGCTGAGAAGGCTCTTATCAACGCCATGCCAGAATACGATATTGCACTGATTGACCATAGAATTCCAGGCGGCAAAGGTCTAGACTTAATTAAGAAATGCAAATCTCTTGAGATTGCTAAGTCAACTCAGAAGATACTAGTCACTGCTGATGTCACACCTGAATTGATCATTGAAGCCGAAGGTCTGGCCGACGATACGCTAACTAAGCCGGTGTCAGTGGCTAAATTGCGTAAACTATTAGGACGCGGAATACCTTTACAGCGCAGAGAGCAAGCACGGCCAGTTATTGATAGTGGCGCATTGATTACGCTTAAAAAATGTGGCGCACCTTATACAACGTTAGTGCAAATGTGCGGTTCATTTTCTACTACGATTGAAAACACCTTATCTGAAATCAAGATGACGTCAATCAATGCGAGCAACATTGATGGCTCTTGGAAGTCTATTCGTGACAAGGTACACAAAATCAGGAGTTCTTGCACATCTATTGGTGCTATTGCACTGGATGAAGAATTAAAACAACTATCTGACATGACTGAATCGGCTAATTTTGATTCGCAATATGCCAAGGTCATTATTGCGCTAAATGAAACTCAAGCCGCGCTTGGCGATGCATTGTTAAAGATCAAAGACGAACATGCCATATAGTGTATTAATTGTTGATGATGACGAATTCTTTAGAATGAGTTTTAGCATCATCCTTAATCAAAAACCTGGTGTATGGAACTGCATTCAAGCAGGTACGGTAAAAGAAGCCGCAGAACTACTTAGCAGTACTGCGGTCAACATTGATGTAGCTGTCGTCGATATTAATTTACCTGACGGCACAGCCACAGACGTTATCAAACTCGGCCACAACATACCGTTTATCATTTGTACTCAAGATGATAATGAACCAACATTTGAAAAAATATTTGCAGAATCAATAATTTCTGAATGGGTGCTGAATTACATTGTTAAACCCATTCAGCCCAATGTGATATGGACACTTCACTCTGCACTTAAGGTAGGCTACGCCCGAAAAAAAAGAAATCAACAAGTAGCAGCGGCAACCGGTTCAATCGAAGAAGAGAGAAAATTGATTGCGCAAAACCTACATGACGCAATGGGTTCTGCACTAACGCAATTAAATTGGACATTCTCAAACATTAAAGCAAAGGCCAAAGAATTAGAAAATCCAGAACGAACAAGTATTGAGGGATTATGTGAGCAGGGAAAAAACTTAATCGTTCAAACCCATAAAGAGGTGTCAAATATCATAGCCCTGTTACGCCCCGAAATCATTACAGTAGCGGGTTTAAGGACTGCCCTCATCATGTTAGTAGAACAATGGCGTGATACTGCACCCTCTGTTCAATTTGACTTGCAGTTATCGGGGTTAATTGACGAGATTGATGATAGCAAATCAACGGTTATTTACCGCCTGATTCAAGAAGCTGTGACGAATTCTATGCGTCACACAGAAACAAAATCAATCAACATTAAAACATCACAAAGCCGGAAGTTAGGCAGGATTGAAGTTCACACAGTTGGAAAACTGTTAAAGCAGAATAACGAATTCGAAATTAAGGGACTTAAGGAAAGAGCGTCCTCACTCGGCGGCCACCTCCAATTTAATTTCGACGAAAAAATCAACGAATCTATACTCATCATACAAGTCCCGCTCTAATTTGACTTGCAAAGTACCTTCGTCCTAGTCATACTTTAGTATGATTAAGTCGAAAGGAAATGGGCTATGCACAAGACCTTTCTGCACAAGTTCTGCACCATTTAGAATAATGACATTTATGGAAAATCAATGAGCACAAACATCGTGGATACCGTTACGCATCTTTTGAATGCACTGCCAGAAGGAGCAGAATTTCGATTTTATTGGGAGAACGGCATCCGATATATGAGTTCTAAATTTCCCAATCAGGATGTACAAATCATCCGTTCTAGTCCTGCGACGGACAATACTAACTCAGCAATCGAACACGAACACATTAATTAGTGGGATGTCAATGTGACGCATTTTATGTCTTGTTCCAATGAGGAAGAAAGAAGCCCACCCTCATGTTTTATTATTCTTTGAGTAATTCTGACATTTCTGCTAATTCTTTAAACTTCGACCTAGGGACACCCAATTTCTTAGAAATAGCGGTTAATGCATTTTGTACGCTTGGATATGTAATACCAACTAATTTGACAATCTCCTCGGTCGAGCAACCCTTAGCATAATTGATAAAAATTGCTTTTTCTCTCGCTGTGAGCTGGCTGACTGGTGATTTCAATGCTGATACAAAATAGCTGGCTAATTTTGAATTGATATAGGCTGTCAGGAATTGACGGCTATTATTAGCATCCTTGACAGCAGTAATTAAATCATCCATTTCTCCGTGTTTAGGGATAAATGACAAAGCGCCATATTCGAAACACATTGCTATAGTCGAAGCCTCATCACGCATACTATATACAACCACTTTAGCATTCTCTGCTACTGAATGAATAAACTCCATTAAAGCTGGCAGCGACATTTTATCCACTGCTAAATCACATATCACCACCGCATTAGGATGAAGCTTTAGAGCCTCACCTAATTGCTGGCTGGTTTCGCATGACGCTACGACTGAAATATCTTTCTCACCCAAAGCCTGAGTGACGCCAATTCTGATTGCCGAATGATCATCAAAGATGATGGCACTGCAATTATCAATATCAGGCTGGTTCATTATTTTTAAATGTATTGAATCATAGGTGCGAATCCGCAGGACATTATGACATTTGAACATGGTTCCGACTAGTTTCTCGTCAACCCCGAACCAATTCAACTCAATCCATTTCTCTTCGAATATCAAACATTGTGGTCTGTTTTGTAACAGACCACATTCAATACCCCTTAACACGATCACACACAAATTAAAAATCAGTGATTTTTATAATCGACTATAAAAAATATTTTTGATTAATGTATTCAAGACAATTATTTTTAGTTTATTATTTGTTATAGTTTTCACTTGTTCCTAATATATTTTTAATATTTATTTAAAAAAGCATCGACCTTCCTCCCGATCATCGAACATCCAAAGGGGTTTCAATTGAAACATTCTGTTACTAAAAAGCTGTTGACGGCACTCTCTTTTGTGATTGCAACAACTAGTTGCAATGCAGTCATCATCGGTGTTAATGGGCATCCACGCGCTGGACTAGACCCGAACGGTTTCACAAATGCAATTAACCAGATCGGTTTCGGTCATGTCCGAATCGACACCGGTTCCCCTACAACAATGGCCAATATCAATGCATTTTCTGCCAACAAAACACCGATAACTGCGGTTGTTTACAACAATGCAGCCTACGCAATCAAAACCGGCAGCAGAGGGTGCGAAGGTACAAGCCAAGCCTTAGAAGACCAGGCTTATAAAGAAACTTACGATCGAGTTATGTCCTTTGGTGGCAAGGTACAAGAAATTGAACTTGAAAACGAAGTGTCCCTGTATAACGGAATCCGCAATGGTGGCAAAGCGCCATACAAAGACCCGAACTTATATAAAACTGCCTGTGGTTACACGATGGCTTCAATCCTAAGAGGCATGAGCAGGGCAGTTGCTGATGTTGCCAGTCATACTGGCGTCCAAATTAAAAGGGTTTTGGGCGCGACCGGCGCTGGCGATGTTGGCTTTATTAAATTCATGCAGGAGCAAGGTGTCCAATTTGATGTGCTGGGTTATCACAACTACCCAAGTAACACCCAGCCAAGTATGGCACGCGATCCTTGGTATGGGCCAGGCGGCACGATTGCGATGCTCAACGAATTCGGGAAACCCATCGAGATCAATGAATTTAACTGTGGTGAGGTGTACCAAAACGGCTATGACAATCGGCAGGGAAGTCAATCTACTCAAAACTGCGCAGCAGCAATAAAAAAGAATCTAACGGATCTGATCAATTCGGGCGCTAACATCACTTACATCGACATGTATGAAATGACCGACGAGACATTCGCATGTGCCGGTCACAATGCATTTAGTGGGAAAGCAGCAGATGCAGAATGCCGCTTTGGGATGATGTATGATCTGAACCATCCTAAGACGGACATAATTGCCGCACTGAAACCCTTCTTGAATAAGAATGCCCCAACGGTTTTAAATCTACCACCTGTCGCAAACGTTTCCAACCAAGGACAAACATCTTCCAATACTGGCAGTACAAATTACGGCAGTGGCAATAATCAGACTGGCTCCGTAGGTGGCAATAACACGCCAGTTTCAGTTCCAGCAATACCTCCGAAGTTAACGCCAGCACAAGCCACAGGTGGCGGCTATGAATGGGGCTGTGAGGTCTTACTGTGCCTAGCAAATCCAGCCGGTCCAATGGCAGCGGCAGCTTGTGTACCGCCAATTCTACGACTTTATGATCTGCTTGATAACTTTGGTGATATGCCAAGCTGTACGCTTGTCGGGCCGAATGGTCAACCAAGCAACAGCTCATACGCGCGTCAAGAAAGCTCATTTTATGATGCATGCCCAGCAGGACTCACAGCTTTGCCAGAAGGCGAGTTAGCTGTACAAGCAAACCAACTCCCCACTGATTTCTATACCAACCAAGTGCTGCCAGGTAATGCCACTCAAATTAATCAATCTCAGCTAGAAAATTACCTCAATCAAAATGCAGAAAATGCACCTGTTACCACAATCTCAGGCAAAAAAGACGCGACCAAGACAACGATCAGCCTGATCGCCAAAGGCATTGGTGAAGGCGATACAGTTGTACCAACCTCAGATGGCACTCCTATGCCGGACAAAATCTGTGTTGGCAAAAAAACTGGCAACCTCAACTTATATGGTGTTGGTAGTTCTGATAGCCCAGATTGGACGATGAATAACCAAGTCGCATCTAGCAGCAATTCATCTGGTAATGGCACGTCAGGTAGCAGTACCGCAGGTGGCGCAGGCACAGCCAGCAGCAGCGGCAACACGACTACCGGCGATGTAAGTACACCCGCGCCAAGCTATACAGGAAATGACGCGAGCAATTTTAATAACAACACGACATTTTCGACTTCGGCTATTGGCACGTACGACCAAGTTCAAAGAGTCGCAGCAACAAATAGCAATCACTTGATCAATGTATACATTGACAACAAGTTATTTAACCAAGTGCGCTGGTAATCACGATGATTGACTTTGCCGCCCTGTCCATGCAGTGCGCACCCGACGTTCATGTGGACACGATGCGCCGGATTGTTCACGTTGAATCGTCCTTCAATCCCTATGCCATAGGGGTAGTGGGAGGTCGTTTACAAAGACAGCCAAAATCACTGGATGAGGCATTAGCAACGGCAAAGTCACTCGACGAACAAGGATTTAATTTCAGCGTTGGTGCTGCTCAGGTGAATAAATACAACCTTGAAAAATATGGCCTAACCATGAATAGCGCATTCGACCCGTGTGCCAATTTAAGGGCAGGCAGTGAAATACTAAAAGACTGTTACTTGCGAGCCTACAAAAGTAGTAAGAACGAACAGACCGCCTTGCGGGACTCGTTCAGTTGCTACTACAGCGGTAACTTTACAGCAGGCTACAAACTTGGCTATGTCAAGGCGATTCTAGCGGCAGAGAATAGTCCTAATGTCATTCCAGCCATCAGAACAACCCAAGATCCGCCTAAGTACAAAGCTACCAAACCAAGAAAGGAGAGCGCTGCAACAGACACCGAATTACCTAGAAATGACCAAGACAAGAAACAAGACAATACTAAAGAAAATGAGCCTAAAAGTTCATTGTTATTTTAATTAACCATTTGTTTTAAGGAAAATTATGAAACTCAGCCTCAAACCCAGCCAATTACTATGCTTATTGTTTGTAGCGTTAGTAACTAGTGATGCTAATGCTCAGATTGCAAAATTAACAGCAGTTATGACAAACATGCAAGCAACACTATATGGTGTTGCCATCACCATCTTTTCAATTGCATTGATGTGGGTCGGCTTCAAGATGGCATTTCAACATGCTAAGTGGTCAGAGGTCTCTGACATTGCAATTGGCGGAATTATTGCAGGTGGTTCGACAGCGATTGCTACCTACATTTTTACCGCCTAAATGGAAGGCTACGCTGATCCAGTTTTTAAAGGCTGTACTCGGCCCGCCATGTTCTTTGGCGTTCCGATGCTGCACTTTATCCTGTTAACGGGATTGACTCTGCTTCTAGCATTTTGGGCTGCTTACTTTTTAACGCCTTACTTGAGCCTCTTTTTATTCATGGTCTACATCCCTTTAATAATGACGCTAAGACAGATCACTAAAAAGGATGATCAAAGACTGAAACAAACACTCTTGAAAGCACGACTCAGAATCAGAATGTCGGCTTCGAGAGAAAAATGGGGTTCATACAGTTATTCGCCAATTAGCTATAAAAAAAGGCCGGCAAAATGAAAAGCAGTACAAAAATTAAAGAATCAGCCAATAATGAAATTTCAATGAGTGATTTCATTCCGTACAGCTCGCATCTAAGCGAGAACGTCATCAAAATGAAAAAAACGGGTTATCTACTTGCTAGTTGGCGACTTGATGGGATTACTTTTGAAACCGCAGACGTTGATGAAATATTGGCAAAGAAGGAATCTTTAAATAATTTCATCCATGCCATGGGTGGCGGCCAGATTTCATTTTGGACACACAAAGTTAGACGCATTGTCAATGAGCGGTTGGACGGCGACTTTCATATACCATTTTGCAAAGACTTCAATGAAAGATACAACGATTCATTTAAAGATCATCGGCAGATGGCTACAGAACTATATCTAACGGTCATCTACAAACCTATTGCTTCTAAAGTGGTGTCGTTCTTTAAGCGTATCAATAAAAAAACGATTGAAGAACTAAACATCACTGAGCAGAACAACCTAGATAAACTTGACGACATCGCGAAGCAAGTAGAGTCCAGCCTTCATGCTTACGGCATCGAGCGCCTAGGCACCTACCCAAAGAACAATTTTGTGTATTCAGAAATGTTGTCCTTCTTTGGGTTTCTTGTTAATGGCATATGGGAAGAAATACCACTGCAAAGGGTATCAATCAGTGATTACCTACCGTCGTCCCGACTTCATTTTGGGGACAGAAACGGCTTCATTGAGATATGGCATCCGAAAAAGAAAGCTTTTGCTGGCATGCTTGACTTCCAGGACTACCCATCTTGGACAGAGCCCGGCATGAACAACGGCATCCTATATGGCGATTATGAATATATTGAAACGCAATCGTTTTCAATTCTAGGAAAGCGCGATGCGATCAGTGCCTTGAAAGATCAGAAAGGGCATCTGCATGCGACCGAAGACACAGCCGTACAGGAAATACGCCAATTGGACGAAGCCATTGAACACGTCCAATCTGGATTTATAGAAATGGGTGAATATCACTACAGCCTCGCTATATTTGGAGACACGCTGGATGATGTAGCGAAAAACATGTCTTCTGCACGTACCATTCTTCAAGATAAATCAGGGTTCAAAGTGTCTGTTATGGATGCGATACCCGAAAGCGGCTGGTTTGCACAACTGCCCGGCAACTGGTGGATGAGGCCGCGAGAAGCGACGATTACGAGCAGAAATTTTGCATGCCTTAGTCCATTTCATAATTTCTCAAGGGGTAAGCGGCATGGTAATCCTTGGGGCGAAGGACTTGCATTATTTAAGACCCCTTCGGGACAACCGTACTACTTTAATTTTCATACCAGTCCCGAAGACCTTGACTCGACGGATGAAAAGCTTCCAGGCAACACCTTTATCTGCGGAATGACTGGCGTAGGTAAAACAGTTCTGGAAATGTCACTACTCATGTTTGCCACAAAATACCAAGGCTTAAGAGCCGTCCATTTTGATAAAGATCGTGGTGCCGAACTCTGCATTAGAGCCCTTGGCGGAAAATACAAAGCGATCAAGCGCGGTCAACCGACAGGATTTAACCCTTTTCAGTTTGAAACGTCTGAGAAAAACATTCAGTTTTGCGAGAAACTGGTTAAGCAGCTTGTCAAAAAACCTAATGGTCTGAGTGCTAAGGAAGAGGCCGAAGTTAGTCATGCGGTACGCACTGTCATGTCTCGGCAAATCTCGCATGAATTGCGCAGCCTTTCTGCCATTTACCAAAATCTGGCAAATACCGTTGGTGGCGATGGCGTTAAAGAACGACTCAAGAAGTGGACTCGTGGCCAACCCCTTGGCTGGGTTTTCGATAATCCGACCGACACTCAAGACCTGAAATCGGCAAGTATTTTCGGGTATGACTATACCGAATTCCTTGACGATCCAGAAGTAAGAACTCCTATCATGGCGTACCTATTGCACATCACAGATACGCTCATAGATGGAAAACCATTTATTTATTTCATGGAGGAATTCTGGAAGCCACTGATGGATGAAATGTTCTCTGATTTTGCGCTGAATCATCAAAAGACCATCAGGAAATTATCTGGTCTTGGTGTCTTCGTAACTCAGTCCCCGTCAGATGTACTGACTCACCGGATTGGCAAAACAATGGTTGAGCAGTCAGTGACTCAAATTTATCTGCCCAACCCAAAGGCAGATCGCGATGATTATGTGAACGGGTTCAAGTTAACTGAATCCGAGTTCAGAATCATAAAAAACTTGGGCGAAACAAGCCGAATGTTTTTAGTTAAGCAAGGCCATAAATCTGCGATTGTTACGTTTGATCTAAAAGGCATGAACGATATTTTGACGATCATTTCAGGATCAATGGACAACATCGCAATATTTGACGAGATTGTCGAAGAGGTTGGTGATGACCCCCTAAAATGGATGCCGCTTCTGCATAGCAGAGTATTCCAGCGTAAAACCAACATCATCAACAGAAAGGAAATTTCATCATGAAAACCGTGATCAAACTATTTTTAATTATTTTCACAATTTCGTTGAGTGGTTGCGAAAACCATTCGGCCCAAGATGAACTGGCAAAGAAGCAACTTGAAATTATTAAAAAAGATGAAGAGCACCGACAGCGAATGATTGAATCATTCAATGCACCAAAAAAACTTTCAGATGGTTATGTTTATCACCCGAGCAACACTAAACCAGACGCAACCAAGAATCCACCCAAAGAATAATACCTATTCAACCGTAGAAAAGAGAACAACATGGGTATCGCCACGGTAGCAGAAACTTCAATAGACACCATGCTTAACCTTTTTGTTACAACAAAAAGTACAGCCCTCTGCACACTATTGCAGCCAGTTGCACTAGTAGGCATCACGATCTATTTGATCGTGATGGGCTACGCCACAATGCGCGGCGATACCAATGACCCTTTGCACTCTTTTATATGGAAGACAGTGAAGATTTGCATGATCTTAGCAGTTGCCCTCGTGCCAGGTCAGTACCAAAGCTATATAGTCAACGGGATCACTGGCATTCAAGAGGGCCTGCTAACAGCAATGGGTAGCGCAACAACTATCGGTGGACAACTAGATAACCTATTTGATACATTTTCAGGAATTGCCTCACTCCTTTTTAAGCAAGCGATAACGACAACAATACCCGATCTGACCTTAATTTGCTTCGCTTTGGTTGTTGTTGTTAGTGAAATATTTATTGTCACTGTCTCGCTCGGAATGTATTTACTTGCGAAAGTGTCGTTAGTTATTATTTTTGCTGTAGGCCCCGCATTTATCCTTTGCGCAATGTTTCCAGCCACGCAGAGATTTACAGAAAGCTGGTTAGGACAAGCCCTTAACTTTGCTGTATTAACTGCCTTACTTGGAACAATCATTGCGCTGGAAGTCGGTTTTTTACAGGACTACATGACTAAAGGGAAAGCACAATTGGTCTTAGACCTCCCTAATATCAAAGCCGGTTATTCACCACTCGATGCCGTTAACGAAATAATCATTATTAGCATCACTTTAGGCGTCGTCCTCTTAAATATCGACAAAATTGCGAGCGCCCTAACTGGTGGCGCAAGCCTGCAAGGGCTTGGACGTGAAGTCGCATCTAGCCTTATGCGAGGATTTGGTGCCAAATCTAGCCCACCCAAAGCCGGTGGTGGTGAAATTAAATCGGTAACACCATCAATATCAAGCTCACCAAATTCGGTGCCTAGCTACCAGAGCCAGACACTTAACAACATTAAACGATCAGCCTAGGAGTGTGTATGTCTACATTCAAAAAAATCATTGTTACTTCATTCTTTGTACTCAGTTCTTATTACACCCCAGCCAATGCCCAAGTTGGGCCAGGTGTGCCAACATTTGATTATGCCAACTTACTGCAAGCAATAAATCAAGTGCAGGCATGGGGTCAGCAATATTCACAGATGTTTCAGCAAATCCAGACCGGACTTAATACCTACAACTCTATTTCTGGCGTCAGAAATCTTGGCGATATTTTGAACAACCCACTATTGCAAAATGTTGTACCGGCAGACTTAACCAATACCTATAACGCTATCGATCAAAATGGACTTGGTGGGTTAACTACAGCAGCGAAGGCTGTACGTAATCTAGTGATGCAATATAACTGCGAAGACAGACAAGGCGAAGATCAACGCACCTGTCAGTCCTTACTCAACCAGAATGCACAAAACAAATCCATTTTGCAAAATGCTTTCGACTTAATCAATACCAGAGTAAGCCAGATTCAGGCATTACAAGCCAGGATTAACACTACTACCGACGCCAAATCGATTCAGGAATTACAAGCCAGAATCGCATCCGAACAGACTCAAATTGCCAATGATGGCAATCGACTACAAGTCATGGCGTCAATGGCAGAAGCGCAAAGACAAGCCGTCGATCAAACCATTAGGGAACGGAGAATTAATTCGTTTAACGCCACAAAAAAATTATCTGATGGTTATGTATACAACCCGCCTATTGCTCCTTAAATATTATGACCCCTATTACACTTAACAACGAAACAAGCGCGTACAAAGAAGCCATGAATTGGGAATCTGATAAAGCGGCGAGAAGCATGAAATCTGAGCGCCGCGCTTGGTGGGTTGCTGGCATTGCATCAACACTCGCCATTGTGTCGGTGATTGGAATTGCCACGCTCGCACCTTTTCGTACTATCGTCCCGCATCTGTACATCATGGACAAAGCGACAGGCAATATTGAGCTAGTTAATGCACTGGACAACCGAAGTACTGTAGGCTATCAGGAACTCGAAGATAAGTATTGGGCAAAAAAATACATTACGTATCGCGAGTCGTATTACTACACATTACTACAGTCAGACTATGACAATGTTTTGGCATTGAGCACCCCCGAGATCGGCCAGGACTACGCCAAGCTCTATGATGGCAACAATGCAAGAGACAAGAAATATGGCGCCAACACAGAAATCAAGATCAACGTGATTAGCGTTTCATTGAATCACGACGATGTGAGTACTAAAGCCATTGTCCGTTTCGAAAAGACGATTAAACGCGCAAATATGGACAACACAGAACCGCCCAATGTTTATGTTGCCACTATTGCGTATAAGTATGAGCCTTCCATGTTTGGAAAAGAGAAAGACTTGATCATGAACCCACTTGGCTACAAAGTAGTCGGGTATCGAGTTGACTCTGAGCTTTCTCGTCCTACTGTTTCAGCCCAACAACCCACAAGCGGCGCTAATACAACTAGCACCGTGCCTGCCGTGGAAACTCGATAATGCGCCTAACCAATTCAACTATCACTAAAAAGCATGCCTACTTAGCATTTATGCTGAGTTGCCATATACACGGTCATGCCGCTGAAATACCAGAGCCTAGCGATCTCGATCCCCGAGTTCGGTACATTACCTATAAGCGTGATGAGGTTGCCGTCATCAAGGTACGACGCGGTTCAGTGACAAGAATTGTGCTCAAGGACGATGAAAAAATCGTTTTGTCTGCGTCAGGTTTTGCTGCTGATTGTGGTAAGGAAACTGTTGAATGGTGTATCAGGGCTGACGTTGATAGCAATCAAATATGGGTCAAGCCAAAGGATGGCGCGACAACTAACAATCTAGAAGTTAAAACAAATCAACGAGACTACAGCTTTGAATTTAATGTGCTGGATGATGCGCCAAATGGTCGCAAACCTGGAGAAAAGAACTTTGCAGGACAGCCTATGTTTCGGGTTATTTACCGTTTTCCGGCCGCAATACCAATTGCAAATAGCCTAATTGGTGTCAACCCGGTCACGAATGACAAAACCAGTGTTGATCAACGCATTTCTCTGGATAAACCAAAGCCACGCAACACAAAGTACTCGATGCAAGTACTCGAAGGTGGGGAAGAAATCACACCGGCTATGGTGTTTGATGATGGGACATTCACGTATTTCAGATTCCCCGCCAATCGTGAAATTCCTTCGATTTATTACATTTCCCCCAATGAAGAGGAAAACAGAATCAATTTCCACATGGAGGGTGATTTAGCAGTTGTAGAAAGAATGGGAAGGCGCTTTGTCTTAAGACTTGGAAAAGCTGTAGTAGGCATCTGGAACGATGATTTTGACAGTTATGGAGTCGAGCCAATACATGGCACGAATGTTCCTGGCGTGAACCGTACAGTCAAATAAGGCGAAAACATGGAAGCTAAAAATACAATTAACGAACACCCTGCGCCAGCGTTAAATTCAATTGTTTCAGTTAATACTCGTGGGGGCGAATCAACTAACTGGATGTCGAAAGCCATTTTTATTTTCATGGTAGTGGCAATCATCGTACTTGCTTCAATTTTTGGATTTAACAAATACCGGAAAGAAAAAAAAGCAGAAGAGAACAAGGTCGCAGAACAGCAAAAGAAAGAACAAAACCCATCTGCAAGTGCTACTGGCCGCAGAATCTTCGATACTGACCCACCCCCATTACCGCCAGGTAGTCAGTCATCTTCGCAAAACGGGACACAAATAGCACAAGGCGCGGACTGTACTGATGGGTCAGTTTCCTCCATATTATTATCCAATGATGGAAGCCCTGTTAAGGCTGCAAGTGGTGTCCCGATGAGGGTCTGTAAAGATGGACACATTATAAATCCGAACAATCCGGCTACAACAACGCCAACAACCTCCACTAATACGCAACCAACTATTAGCCGTTACTCAGGCGATGTCATTATTCCCGCAGCCAACACTGCAATGTTAGCGACAGGCGCCGCCACGTCTAACGGATACAACCCGATGGCGATGCTTGCCCAATCTTTGAGCGCCAATCAAATGAATGGCCGCGGCATGATGCCCACCGGCTTATACCAATCACCGTTGCCGCAGAATGCACAACCACCAGCCAGCATTCCTAATCCACAAGGCGCTATCGGGCCACTATTGCAAGGCAACCAAACGGAAAAAGTTTCAGCGACAAAACTGGGTGACAGGAACATGATCTTGCCGAAAGGCAGAACGATTGACTGTTCACTTTCTACCAGAGTCATCAGCGAAGTATCAGGCATGGCAACGTGTGTTTTAACCGCCAACGTCTACAGCGATAACGGCAAAATCCTGCTACTCGAAAGAGGATCAGAAGCGGTCGGAGACTACACGGCCATGATGAGCCCAGGCCAAAGGCGCTTATTCTTGTTATGGACACGCATTAAAACGCCCGCGGGCATCATTATCAACCTCAACTCACCCGCAGCAGACGGATTAGGCACAATGGGGTTGGACGGCTATTTAGATAATCGCTGGACAGAGCGTATCGGTGCGGCATTTCTATTAAGTTTTGTGCAGGATTTTATTAAGTACGAAACTGCAAAATCTTCTAATAATACTGGCAATGGTGGCGGCACCAATATCTACCAAAATAGCGCACAGACCGGCCAGAGCATCGCACAACAAGTGCTTGCCAACACTATCAATATCAAACCTACACTTTATAAAAACCAAGGCGACAGAGTAGAAATCTTTGTTGCTCGTGATTTAGATTTTTCAACTGTATATGCACTCAGAGCCGATTAACATGATGCAAGATGGCGCAATGGTGCGCGAACTCCTCCGCCCATTAGAAAAATTCTTCAACATCCCAGGCGTGACGGAGATCTGCATCAATCGCCCCGGCGAAGTCTGGACGGAGGCCGGACCAAGCTGGGAACGACACGATACGCCCGAACTCGACTTTAACCAATGCAATTCATTAGCAAAGGCTGTTGCGAGCCATACTGAACAAATATTGGATCAGGATCATCCAATATTATCGGCACAACTGCCAGGCGGTCAGCGAATTCAGATTTGCATACCTCCCATCACGGAGAGGGGAGTGATTAGCATGACAATCAGGATACCCGACCCGACTAACCGCACCCTCGATCAATATACCAAGTCAGGATTCTTTTCTCAATATCGATGGGCGTTACCCCAAAACTATGAAAGTAGAAAAAGTGAATTGCGCGAAGAAGATCAGGTACTAGTCGAAAACCTGAGAAGCGGCAGGTTTGAAGATTTCATCAAATTAGCTGTTGCACGTAAGAAAAATATCGCCGTTGTCGGTGATACCGGGTCAGGCAAAACCACGTTTATGAAAACGATATGCCAAGAGATTCCTACTGACAATCGAATCATCACGATTGAAGATGTTCGTGAAATTTATTTGCCTAGGCATGGGAATGTCAGTCATCTAACCTATTCGCAAGGCGGGCAGGGCGCTGAGTCGGTGACTCCGGCCAAGCTAATTATTAGTTGCATGAGGATGAAGCCTGATCGCGTTTTACTTGCCGAATTGCGGGGTAGTGAAGCTTTCGATTTTCTGAAATTATTAACAACTGGTCATAGCGGCGCAATCACATCCTATCATGCAGAATCCTGTGCGTTGGCTGCTGAACGATTTGTCTTTATGGCAAAAGAGCATGACCACGCACAAATTTATGACGCCGATTCTTTAAAAAGACTTATCAAGCTCACAATCGATGTAATTATTCACATCGAGGTTGTGAGAGTCTACGACGAAAAGGGCAATCCACTTAGAAAAGACCGATTCATCAGCGAAATCAGTTTTGATCCAGTGGGGAAATTAAAAGAGCAATTTGGAGAAGGCCGCGTCTACAAGGCAGGATCATGAAAGCAAAAAATATATTTGCGGTGTTTGGCATTCTTTTCGTAATTTCAGTCGGTCTGATACTGTCTGACTACTTGGCAGGGTACTTTTATTACTTTGTGAATAAAAGCTGGCCGGTGGATGTTAGCCTTGAAACATGGCCGAAGTATTACCACTTCTATTCGGATGATGTGATACAGGGCAAACGGTTAAAAATTGCCGCAGGACTAGGGCTTTTTAGCACTTTTGTTTTACCTTTTTTGATTTACCTTTCGACCATTCAAAAAGGGCGGTCGTTGCATGGGGATGCAAGCTTTGCCAACATCAGCCAAATCAAAAAAAGCGGATTAATGGGTGACGAAGGCATTATTGTTGGCAAGTACGATAATCAGTATTTGCAGTTCGCGGGTCAGCAATCAGTCTTATTGATCGCACCTACTCGGTCAGGAAAAGGCGTCAGCATTGTTATCCCCAATTTATTAAACTTTCCAGATTCGATCGTTTGTTTTGACATTAAATCTGAAAACTTCTTATACACATCTGGATTCCGAGCAAAACACGGCCAGCAGGTATTTTTGTTTAGTCCGTTTGATGATGAAGGCAAGGGGCATCGTTGGAACCCGTTCGATTTAGTAAGCCGTTCAATTACAAAACGATCTAGTGACATTGCCGCGATTGCCCAGGTGTTTTACCCGAATGGGGGAGGCAAAGATGATAAAGACGGTTTTTGGAATGATCAAGCCAGAAACTTATTCCTAGGACTTGCCTTGTACTTATTGGACACACCAGAAAAGCCCTTTACGCTGGGTGAAATACTGCGGCAGGGTACAGGTGATGGGCGTCCAGCGCGAGATTATATTCAGCACCTCATTAGAAGTCGATTAGATTCTGGTGAACCGTTAAGCGATGAGTGCCAGAGCGCCCTAAATCGTTTCTGTGCTGGCTCAGATAATACGATCGCCAATATCCAAGCTAGTTTTCTCGCACCATTGACGATTTTCGCTAATGTTTTAGTCGATGCCGCGACTTCGGCCAGCGACTTTGATATATCTCAGGTGCGCAAGCAGCGCATGACTATCTATGTTGGCATTCAGCCGAACCGCCTTGGCGATGCCAGGGTTCTAGTCAATCTATTCTTTTCACAGCTCATCAATCACAACCTCGAACTACCCCAAAAAAACAAAGACCTGAAATACCAATGCTTAACTATATTTGATGAATTCACCTCCATTGGCAGGCTTGCCATTATTCCTCAGACTATCGGGTTTACAGCGGGCTACAACATGCGCTTGTTGACTGTTTGCCAAAGCATTGCACAGTTAGAAGCCACCTACGGTAAAGAAGACACTCGAACACTCACTACCAACCATGCGCTACAGATTGTGTTCCCGCCTAAAGAACAAAAGGACGCGAACGAATACTCTGAAATGCTCGGCTATCTTACGGAAAAGGCCA
The DNA here is from genome assembly GCF_049675895.1 of Ampullimonas aquatilis. Classification (GTDB taxonomy): domain Bacteria; phylum Pseudomonadota; class Gammaproteobacteria; order Burkholderiales; family Burkholderiaceae_D; genus Ampullimonas; species Ampullimonas aquatilis. Next base: position 41,816 of record NZ_CP183835.1, read on the forward strand.
CATCACGCGGGATCAGTAGAACGCGAGGATGGGGGGGGAATGGCTCAACAAGTGAAAACGTGTCAGACCAAAGAAGGGCATTGATGCTACCGCAAGAACTGCGTGAAATGCCGCAGGATCAATCTATTTTGCTGCTGGAAAATACCAAACCAATTCTTTGCAATAAGGGCTTCTTTTATAAAAACAATGTCTTTATTAATCGGCTTCGCGGAGTCAGCCAGTACTTATCACAGTTGAGAACCACCGTACCAAATCAAAATGAATTGGAACACGCAGCCTTTGTAGAAAGCGACCTTTCTTCACCAGTCCCCGTTTATGACGTGGCCTTATTTACTGCAAAGGCAGAGAAAAGAATTAGGGTATTGAAAGACGATGAGGCGATTGACTTAAGCAAACTGGCAATTGACATACCCACTATTGCCCCCCTAGATAAGAGTGAGGCAAGCCATGAAGCCTTGACAGAGTTAGTCAATGACTTCTTTGAACAAATTGGCGTCGATGCCAATCAAGATACGTTCTCTTTTGAAATCAAAGATGAAATAGCTGCAACCCAAGATGATGGCGGGACAATCGAATGGTCAGGCAGCACAGCATTTCTACCGGCATCGTTACATCCATTAAATCCGAGTGCTATTGATCTCTCAGTCTTAGACGAAAACTAAAAAAGGTCGAATATGAAAAAAATGATATTAGTTAGTTTATTAGCAACGACCGTATTTAGCGGTTGTGGTTCAGCACCCAAAGCAGTTATTCCCGACGGTAGCAATCGAATTCCTATCAATCAGGAACGCGAACTAGATTCACTGCAAACCAGAAACAAGCAAGAAATTCAATTCGAGCGAGACAAAACCATTTATGAAAGACAGATTGAGGCTTTAACCCGTCAAGTTGAATCTGTTAAGCAAGCCTTAATCACGATGCAGATGAACTTAGAAAATAACTTTTATAGTCGTGATGGCAAGCGCAAAGCGGCGACGGCCATCCATGCGCAAGAAGTCCAAAAAATAGCCGACGAGAACTATGATAAAGCCTATCTATTGCAACAGCGCGGCAACGCCAAAATCATTCAGAGCGAGGCACCAAGAGCAGCACCAGGAATCATTAACACGCCACAAATAGCCAGTTTTGAGCAAACAGGCAATACATCAATTTTCCGTTTCTTCTACGGTACAGGCAAATCAGATTTACCACTTACACCAGAAAATCAGAACAAGCTCATCGCAATGGCAAAACTGGCGACAGCCATTCAGATCAATGCTTATACAGATAGCGCCACTGACGATAGAACTAACCAAAATATCGCTAAATTGCGAAGTGATAAGGCAGCGAAATACTTAATTAGTCAAGGAATCAACAAAGACATTATTAATGCCAACTCATTTTCTTCTGGCTATTTCATTGTTGATAACAGCCCAGCCATCGGAAAACTGCTGAATCGTCGCACCGAGATTACCTTGACATTTAATGCCAGCAATAGCACAGCAGCAATGTGAATAGGGGAACGACATGACAACAGAGAACTCAAGTAATAACGGCAACACCATCAAACCCGAAAGCAACACGCCGAACCAGGCCAGTACAGAAACCAATAGTGATACACGACTGAGCGAGCTTGAAGCAAAGCTGAGAGCTGCACAAATACCGGAAAAAGGCTGGCAAGACCGTGATGATATTTCAGGTGTCATGAGAGAGCTGGAACTACTTGCGGCCAAGAATTGGACTAAGGCTGCCGAGTTATGGGACAAGGTTGGTTCAAAAGATATTGATAAACCCGCCTTCATTGATGGTGATGATATTTCACAAAAGGTACAAGAGACGCAAGTGAACCAGATTCGCGCCGAACAAATCTCTGAACCCCCTATCCAAGATGAAAAGTCTGATAAAAAGAACTTTGATGAAGTAGATTTAAAAACACCGGCGCACATCCTTAAGCGTTTTCTGCAAGCTGAAGATAAGTATTATTTTCGCGGGCGCGAAAATAATCTAGCCTTTGAAGATAAAGGCTCTAAGCTCGCGTCGAACAATAATGACCCTGATGTTATCAAAGCAATGGTTGATCTGGCCGAGGCAAAAGGATGGACTACCATCAAGGTTAATGGATCGGAGGAATTCAAGCGCGAAGCTTGGTTGCAAGCCCAGTTAAGCGGTATTGAAGTCAAAGGATTCCGGCCTAAGAAAGTGGACATTGCAAAGCTTAATGATTTATTGCAAGAGAAAGACCTAACCCAGCAAAAATCCGAGCAATCGATTAAGACAAACAAACCCCGAGAAAAGCAACCAATTGACGAGCACTACAGCACGCTAACAACACGGCAAAAAGAAGTAATCGACACATTGCAAACCATCTTACGTGACCGAGGTGACTCAAACGAAGCGGTTCGTGAAGCCGCCGAAATAGCAGCACAGAAAATGCAAAACAATCGAGTCTATGTTGGCAAGTTAGTTGAGCACGGCATAGCACCCTACGACGACAAACCAGAAAATGGTGATAGCTATTTCATCAAAATCGCAACGGACTCAGGAGAGAAAAAGATTTGGGGCGTTGATCTCGAACGCTCATTATTTAAGAACCAAGTAAAGCCAGGAGAAGATGTTGTCCTATCCTATCAAGGACGGAGGGTTGTGCCACTTGTTAGCAAAGACGAGCATGGCGTAACTCAAAAGAGTGTTACTCGAAATACTTGGGATATTACTAAAGTCGATGAGCTACAAAAAGAAGTTGTCGAAAGAGCTAAAACCCAAGCTAAGAATGCCGAGAAAAGCCCGCTCATTAAAGTTTATGACCACGAAGCACGCAAAGCCAACGACATAGTGCGTGATGTCGAGCGCACGAGAAACAAGGGCTTAGAGCGAGCATGATTTGCTAATCACCGCGAAGAGATTATCTTGAGTCATTTAAAACATTCCGCCTATCGAATTGAACGAGACATACTCGATCAAAACACCCTCAGTGAACAAGAGTTTCAGAGCAAACTAATACATGCTTATACCAAGAAAATTCGTCCTGTCTGCCTGTGCATTGATACAGGCATCCCCATGTACATTGCCAAAGTATCAGGTAAATTGCATATTAAGCGAATGCCCAATACAGGCAGTCAACATCATAGTAATTGTCAGTCCTATGAGCCGCCAGCCGAACTGTCCGGTCTAGGACAGTTACTAGGTACGGCGATTCAAGAAGATGCGGAATCAGGGGCGATCACACTGAAACTTGACTATGCGTTGACGAAAGTAGCGGGCAGAGTTGCACCAGTTCCTTCCAGCGACGAGCCGGCAGACAGCGTGACTACTGACGGCAACAAAATGACGATACTTTCGACACTTAATTTTCTGTGGGAGGAAGCGCAATTCAATCGCTGGACACCGGCGATGAAAGATAAGCGGAACTGGTACGTTATCAGAAAATACTTAATTGAAGCCACACAGAACAAACATTCCAAGGGCACGGCACTTTCAAATATCATTTTTATACCCGAGACATTCAGGCTCGAAGAGAAGGACAATATCAGCCACAGGCGCAATGCGCTATTTACAAAAGTCATTGCACAAAAAGGCGGCGCACGTAGCCTGTTAATTGGTCTTGGCGATATTAAAGAAATTGGACAATCCCGTTATGGGTACAAAATAGTATTCAAGCAGCTTCCTGACTGCCCTTTTATGTTGAACGAAGACGTACACAAAAGGCTCAAGAAACGCTTTGAAAAAGAAATGGGACTATGGAATGCTTTGGACGACAGTAAGCTCATAGCCATTTTCACATTCAGCGTGAACGAAAACCTGATACCCAACATTGAGGAAATTGCACTGATGAATGTAACTGCTCAATGGATGCCCTTCGATAACATTTACGAAAAGCATTTGATTGACGCGATGACTAATCACAACCGCCGTTTTATAAAAGGCGCACGTTATAACCAGTCCAAATTAACCCCAATGGCTACCCTAGTAGCAACTGACACGGCCAATAGCAGCACGGCAATGTATATCATTCCACCTGGCAGCAGCGAAGCCTATCAAAGCTCACTCGATACGCTGATTAACGAAAGTGGGCTATCTAGCTGGGTTTGGCGAAGCGATCAAGACAAGATGCCAGCACTGCCTGAATTAGCATAAACATTATTTGAACAGAGTTACAAAATACTGTGTAAATACATAGTATCCTTGTAATACCAAATAGAACTTCAAGCGTTAATTAAAAATATTCAGACTGGCAGTGTACAAAATGAAAACAACCCGACTCCATTTAGTGGCGAGCAATGATCAAAGTGCGGCCTATGAAGTAAAAAACAAAGTGGGCTACAAGACTTACCGTAGCACTCGCAGCCTTCGAACTAAGTTCTTACATGTCAAGTACCAGGCGCTCAATGCCGTTGATGCAATTGCGTACTTGATCAAGCTTCCATTTGTGGCGATTGCTTGGGTAATAAGGTTTTTTCATGGCGCAAGTGTCAAAACGTTTAGAGGAACATTTTACGGAATTCATGTACTTATTGGAGCCGTGTTAGTTTTACCTTTCCTTTTAATCTTTGGCGCAGTATTCGCAGGCTTGATCTATGGATACGTCTTAAAGTTTTGGCACTTCTTCGGCCATATTATTCATTAACTACTGTCTAATTGGATCTGATTTCCACCCTTGAAATCGAATTCAATTAGCTACAGATATTTATTCTCCAATAAATGACAATATTCTTTCAAGCAATTGGCGTCTTTATACCCAAGCTGACTATTGATATCGAAGGTAATTGTTTTTCACTCACTGAGGCCGAAGCTAAGCGCCTTAAGAAAACACTTGAGCAAGGCATACTAAAACTCCAAAGAGAAAGACTCATCAATGCCATGTCCGAAGGCGATCAATTCTTTACTGGCAAGGTCACAGACCAAGCCACTATCGACGCAATGGAAATTGACTGAATACATCACCATAGTAAAGACAAGCAGGGAAAAGTACATGCAACAAAATTTCACCTCAGAGCTTGCCTTGCTCATGAAATTTACAGGCGACACAGCAACTGCAATTCGGATGTACAGCGCCTACACCGGTGGTAGCCCATCTAACTCTACTCACATACCCTATGATCGAGAACGAGAGGCACTAGATTTGATGTTTCTCGCAGACGCTTTACATCACTTCAGCACACTGGGACACGCCTTACAAGAGGCAAACCCGGCTCGTTTGGTACAGACATGCGACAGGCTGCTGCGCAGTTTCTCTCATTACGACACGGAGTATCCTGGGCTCGGCCGACGTCAACCCAAGCCGACTTTTGAACGCTGGCGGCAAACGATAGATTTGAATATGGCAAGAAAGGCCATAGCTGGCATCCGCGACAAGGCGCTTGTATTACCTAGAAACTAACACAATGAATATCGTCTTCAAGTTTGGATTTGTGCTTGGTAAAGTCTGATGACGAAGATTAACGTAAAGTTATGAGGGAATTCAAATATGAATTTGAAATAGCAGGAGAGGGACTGAATACGACGTTTTTAACATAAGATTAATTACGGCGTAGTGGAAATGGCAGATTAATGGATGTATAAACGGTCTAACTGTAGAGTGCCACGATTAATGAAAACTTTGCCAAGTTAATGAAAAAAAGTGATGCAGATCCGGTAAACATAATGAAAAAAGCACGAGCCAATGCAGCGTAAGCTGTATCGAATAAGACACCGGCATTTCCAGCCTCTAAGGGAGAAATCACCACGTTTTCTCCAAAATTATCTATCCGTTTTTTAGTCTTAGTCGTACGTTTGCAGACAACCACCGCTATTGACAACCTATACCCTATACTATAGAGTATTACTTAACACGGCCCCTCTCGGTAACTCTGCCTAGGCAGACAAGCTGCTGAGGGGTTTTTTCTTGCCTGTACTACCACCTAGCCTCCCAATCCTTGGGAGCGCCCATACCAGTAAGGTTAAGGTTAAGGTGAGATAGATCAGGGAAAGTCATGAGATGTGCTTTCAATCGATCGGACCAGCTTGAGCGAGGGTTGAGCACGCCAAGCAGATGCTTGGTAATATTCAAGAGTAAGAAGCAACGTGCTCGCGCGTGTGTATCGTCCTCAAACGGTTTGATCCACTCCATCTTGGCAGAAACTGAAGATGGCAGCTTCGGCTGGTCAATGATGTTTCGGTTCCAAAGACGGCTGTGGTGCGCGCATACATTACGCAGGTAGTTTAAGCTACGCAGCCATGTCGCGAACACTCGGCCATTGCTCACGCAGTATTGGTTGGCAATTTTATCTTGCTCTTTCTCTTGCATACCATTGAACAGGGTTGATAGCGTGCCAAAGTCCCACACTTCACAGGCTACCCAGATCGCCAACGGAAGGCCATACTTGGCACGGTTGTGTCGAACGAATTCTTCCTTGGAACGGCTGATCAATTGAGCGTGCTTTCCCAACCATTCGTGGTGTCGAGTGACACCCGAGTCCTTATCCAGTTTGGAGCCAAACTCTGTGTGGAACAGCTCAGGCTTAAGGTAGGCAAATGGATCAAGCCTCCCCAAGGAGTGGGACACATCCACACGCAATGCCACCTCGATGCGCTCTAACGCGTCCATCACCAGCAGACGAAGTTGCTTGTCGAACACATATAGATCCACCGCATTCTGGAAGGTGGCTCCTTCTTGGAAGGCATCTAACACGATGCGCCCTTCACGTACTTTTTTCGGCTTGTGGCTATGTTCATCCAGCAGGCATACCGGCTCACTACGTTCGCGGAACGCGTACCAGTAGCCGCTGAGGCGGTAGTAACCAATGCGCTCTAGATAATCCAGTGCACGTGCATGGTCGTCAACGACCATGCCCCGGCCGAGCAATTGATTCAGTTGATCTTCATAGCTTTTCCAAGGTTTGGTGTAGCTCATTGTAAAGATGCCTTTGCTAGTCAAAGTTGAGTCAGCTACCTGCTAATATGATGCACTTAATTCAATATATAAATATATATTGACAAGTAATTACTTGTAAAACAATTAATATTAAGCCGGATGGTAATCGATTGGGATGAAATTTATGGATAAAGCGGCCCAGGCAAAAGCACTTGGTGAGCGCTTGCGGTTAGAACGTAAACGACTGGGTTTTACACAAGATAGTTTGGCCGCGCGCGTTGGCATGCGGCAGCATACGATTTACCAATATGAGAATGGTTATACCTCGCCGAGTACTCTTTTCTTGTACACCTTACATGAGCTGGGATTTAATGTGCTGTTTATATTGTTGGGGCGGGAACATGTGCCAAAGCCGAGTGACTTTGCGCCGGACGTGTTGCGTTATGTGGCTGACGCCGTGGATCATATTGAGAAGCAATTATCCGATGGACCACTCTCGTCGGAGACAAAGTTACGCATGATGTTGATTTTGTTGGGGCAATATGTTGAACGTCCCAATACGACACCCCTCACTGACCTTCAGTCCTTGGAATTGTTGATTAGGAATTAATCAATCGAACCCCATTCCTAAGAATGAAGCAGCATAGTTAGCGCAAATTGATCCAAAATCTATTTGGGATCAGCTCGTGAAGTGAACTCTTGCGTTGGTAATTCCCGCATCAAATCGAACGCATTATCCGCAGTGGCGCTTAACCAGTCTTTTCTGCTAGATGGCGGGACAATGACTAAACTGCGTTTCTCGTCACCAGGCTTATGAAACTGGCCCATGATGGGATGACCATCAGCATTAATCGTCAACATCGAAAACGATTGCACCACCTCACCACTCGTTTTATCCGTCCATCGATCCCATATCCCCGCCACGCTGAACGGCTCATGGTCTTGCCGCTCAATCGCCCACCTGACCGCCTTACCGCTTGTCCAATTGGGTTCGTAAAACCGTTCCATGGGAATCAAACAAAACTGTCTGCGCTTCCAGGCTTGACGATAGCTGGGTTTCTCTGCCACGGTTTCAGATCGAGCGTTGTAAGTACGCTTTGCAAATGAACGATCTTTTGCCCAATGTGGGATCAACCCAAATACTGCCAGCTCGACTCTTGTTTGCGCTGACTCATCTAACACGATCATCGGTGCCTGATAGCCTGGATAGGCTTCTGATGGGTAATCGTCCAGCTCTACCCCTGTCGGGGCTTTGAGCCGTTCTTTTTTGATAGGCGTGAAATTAACGCACATTTGCCAATCTCGTGATGTGGATTATACTGTATATAAACACAGCAATTTATGCCATTATGGAACCTAGCATACCGACCCTCTACCAGACTCCAATCAGCATTAAAACGGCCATGCCCAGTGGTGTGCCGGTGGCGTTGGTGCGATTATCAGCAGGTTTTCCCTCGCCTGCCGCCGATTATTCTGAAGATCCGCTCGATCTTAACGAATATCTGATTGAACGCAAAGAGGCTACATTCATGTTCACAGTATCGGGCGATTCGATGCAACTTGCAGGTATATTGGATGGTGACAAAGTCGTGGTTGATCGCTCGATCACGCCGCAGCATGGGCAAATTGTTGTCGCCGTTTATAACGGTGAGTTTACGATTAAAAGATTGTTCATGCGCGGTGGCCGCGTCGAATTACGCCCAGACAATCCTAAGTATCGGCCCATTATTTTGCGAGATGGCAATGAATTGCAGGTGTGGGGAGTTGTCAGAGCGGTCGTAAGACGGTGTTAATCAATCATGCACACCAATCCAATCTTTAGTTTAGTCGATGTTAATAACTTCTATGTGAGTGTGGAGCGGGTATTTAATCCCAAGCTCGATGGCAAACCGATGGTCGTGCTCTCCAACAATGATGGCTGTGTCGTCGCACGTTCAGCCGAAGTTAGAGCACTCGGCGTCAAAATGGGGGAGCCGTGGTTCAAGCTTCATAACCTCGCTAAAGAACATGGCATCGTTGCTTACTCGTCAAATTACACGCTTTATGGAGACGTGTCGAATCGGGTTGTGCAGGTGCTTAAGCGATTTAGCCCAGACATGGAGGTCTATTCCATTGACGAATCATTTCTTCGTGTAGAAAACGTCCTACCCCTCTATGACAGTGCCATCACCTTTGGCCAAACGATTCGTCTGACAATTCGCCGTGATATTGGTTTGCCGGTGTGTGTGGGCTTTGGTAGTAGTAAAACACTGGCCAAGTTTGCTAACTTTCTGGCCAAAAAGAACCCCGAGTTTGACGGGGTTTGCGATCTGACGGGCATGTCAGCCGGTGAACAACGCTATTGGATGGCCAAGACCGAAGTCGGGGAAATATGGGGCATCGGTAGACGCCTTGCTAAACGTCTCAACGAGATGCAAATACACAGTGTGCTGGATTTGACCCAAGCCTGCCCCAAACGGTTGAGAGAACGCTTTGGGGTGGTGATGGAGCGAACCATCGCCGAATTAAATGGTGAATCAGCTTTGGCACTGGAAGATGTTGCACCGACTAAAAAGCAAATTATGAACTCGCGTTCCTTTGGTGAGTTAGTCACCGAACCGTCTGTACTACGAGCGGCCATTGCGCACCATGTCGAACGCGCTACGGAAAAACTCAGACTTCAACAGAGCTTGGCAGGTGCAGTGCTCGTGTTTATTCATACCAACCGATTTCGACTAGAAGACCGCCAATATCAGCCCAGCGTAGTAGTCCCATTACCGATGGCCACCGACGATACCTGCCAAATCAGCAGGTATGCCCTTTTAGGTCTGAGAAATATTTATAAACAGGGGTATAACTACAAGAAAGCAGGCGTTATGTTAATGGAACTTAGCCCTAAAGCGCACCAGCAAGTCACGCTGTTTGATAGTCCTGCGCACCTGGCCAAGTCGGAACGATTGATGAGTGTACTGGATCGGATCAATCGAACCTGGGGGCAAGACACAATACGAACTGGCGCGACCAGTCTGTACGGCGGGGCGGCGATGAAGGCCGAATTAAAATCTCCGAGGTACACGACACGATGGGGAGAGTTGCCAGTTGTTTATTAAAACGAATTATCATGCTAGCCATACTGCTGACATAGTTAAGCCAGAATGCGACTAATAAAGATGACGGTCAACGATAACCCATTTCCATTTGCCCGGTTGCGACACTCGGCTGAAGAACGAGGCTTACATGACTGGGTGCCAGTTTTGGCGCTATGGTTATCTAAATATGAATTAATTACAGAGTATTTGGATTGGCCTGATCAAGATCCCGTTGTGTCAGTGACCAAGTTAATCGAGTCTTATGCTGAGAGACCTGACGATGAGGCGTTTGCACATCAATTGGCTAGGCTAGATTTTCTAACCTTCCGCGTCAATTGCTCCAAACCGACCGGTATGTGGAACCCTGCCGATGAATCATTTCTTGATTTCATTGCCCGTTCTATCGTTGTCGTACAGTTAGCTGACGAATTTCCTGCGCCCGACTTCACAGAATCCTGGCTGCTGCGTAATTTATCGGAATCACGCAATGATCCAGACTGGAAATATAAGTAACCGCAACCAATTCTCAAACCAGGACTGCAATAAAAAACGGGGCAATGGCTGTTAAGACCGATTGCCCCGCTGGTACATCAAGTCAGGGGAGACTTATAACGATTCTCCCCATCTTGTCATCCACTGTCAAGAAAAATTGTATTACTTGGTTATATATCCCTACCGATCATTCATTTCCCCATCAGACTTCATGTCTGGCTCTTTATTCATCCGCTTCCCTTCGGCCAGGTAGTCCATAACTTTAGTTGCCAAAGTCTTATCTGCTGGATCAGAAGACTGCATTAAGCCACTCACCATCCCATGATAAGCAGTCAAGACTGCTTTTTCTGTTTTCTTGGCTTTAGCGACAATCTCCGGTGATGCTTTGCGCTTCCCAATAGAATGCGGCTTTACACCCCGCTCGGTTTGCATTTTACGAACTGACAACTTTTCGCCACGCTCACGCTGAAGACGTTGAGCACGGTTGATTGAACTTGCTTCAATCCCGTTTTCATTGAGGGCTAAAGCAAAGTCTTCTCGCCATCGCGCCAAATCCGCTTTACGAGGGTTGAGCTTTACCCCATTCTCATTCCTTGCTTTTACCGCCAGGTGAACATGAGGGTGCTTTGATGGTTCTTTATCAGGGTCAGTTTCAAAGGTATGAAGCGCCATGACATATTGATGATCAGGAAACTCTCTGGCCGCAAAATCTCTGGCCGCACGTTTTACCCCAATCGGATCGGTGCCTTCTGGCATCGACAAAACGATATTGAACGCCTCACGGTGTTGACCTTCATCGGGAATTTTAATATCGGTATTTGCCCACTCGTCAGCCAATTCTTTCAGTCCGTCCTTACCCTTGATGATGTTGCCATCTTGGTCTTCCAAGTCCAATTTTCCGTGGCGAGAAATATAGGAAAAGTGGGCAGCGATGACTTTCATGCCCTTGCCACCACCCGATATTTTCACGACCGCTTGCGGCGCTTGATTGGTGATCGCAGTGAGCTTTTTCCGAATCAATGCCGGCTTGGATTGACCGTCACGTAGGGTATTGGTCTTGGGACTTTTACTGGACATGGTTAAGCCGGTCAGACTGCGTTTCTTCGCCTGCTTAACTGGTTGAACAGGACTCATATTGAAAAGCCCATCACCCCAATCAACCAAAATCCCATCAATCTGCTTTGGATGACTCATTTTGCCTGCCACCTTTCGACGTTGGCCGTCAGTAACTCGGAAACCTTTTCAACATGAAACTTAACCAGTCGATTCACTTCCTGAAATAGTGCGATCTTTAATTCAGATGATTCACCCGCGTTGGCATCCAAATGGGCAGCGATACTGGCTAAAGACTTGGCGACTTTTTTTAAGGTGCGTGATGACTCGATTAAAGCCTCCAATTCCGCTTGATTGAATTGGGCTTCATGGGTCAGTCTTGCACGAATCAAGGAGGCGATCCATCGGGAAACAGCAAATCCCTCACGTTCAGCGATTGCCAAAACCAGACGATTTTCTTCCGCGCTTAAGTGCAGTTCTTTTTTAACTTTCGGCTCATTGCGGGATAGGTCGTTGATCACCCTTCCCGTCTTCATCGGGGTTGACGACTCCCCTACTTTGCGATGACCGCCCTGCCCTTGGTCGGCCTCTAACAACCTTTGCACGACTGAACGGATGGCACTACTGGATGTGACATTTCTCTTTTGGCAATAGGCCATCCAACCTGGTTTCATGTCAAGTAGGTCAACATTCAGAACGCTTTCTCGTTTTTTATTCATGGGCTTTAAACCAACAATCTGATCACGATATCGATATTGTAATACAACTACATGGCGGTAGCCTATCCTGCCTTAAATAAATTCGCATCAAAAATTTGATATTATCAAATTTTTCCTACATTTAGCGCAGCCTGGATAACGGGTAAAGCCCAGCGGCAAAGGGGCTTGCCCCTTAATGAGCTATCGTTGAATGAATGATGAAGGAAAAAAACAGCACAACACCGCAAGGATGTTTGTGCTGTGAATTTAGAAGCTGGGAGAAAACGATTAAAAGGTTTGCCACCGTCGATATACCTCTAGCACCTCTGGCTCGATTTCAGCAATCGGATAAGTACTGACTTGAAAGTAAATCATTAGACCTAATAGATCGGCCATCCTTGAAACATCAGGATGCAATGCATGTTCTATCGGTGGATGAGCGGCAGCACATCGAGAAATTGCCTCTGTGAGTTGTGACAGAAGGATTTTATCTTGATCACTCATGCTGTCTCTCTTGGCCTAATGGGTTTAAAGTGGACAGGAATTTCATCGCCATCGATGATGAAATCAATCGACCTGAAACTGGTTGAAACTTCAAAATTGCCATCGACAATATACCAACCTTCCGCACCTTCCTGATATTGATCGGATATGGTTCCCCAGGTCAAACCATCACGACCAATGATCGATTTACCAATCACATTAATCATTGCTAATCCTTCCAATCGATACGTTCGCGCTCGTACTGAACACAGAAATCTAAAGAAACATCTGCACCACGCTTTAAGAGAATGGTGGCATGTTCATGCATTTTGGCCTTTGTTAAATCCATTCCTGCATAAGCCATGAAAACAGACTCCCCATAGCGAATAGTTACATTAGCCGTCAGGCCGGTCTTCTTGGCAATTGCAAGTGTGGCGCTAGTTAATGCGCTTGGAACTTGTTCTTTAGGTAATTCACCAATAATGCGAGCCACGCGGAAATAGGCAGCGCCTTGTTTGTTCAATGCTTCATAGTTAGGTCGTTTCATTTCCCCATCCCCTCAAAAGCAATAGCCGTCATTTTTCTTATTCATATACAACCAGGTAGGCACTAAAAACAGCCTGTTTTTACTTTTCTCAAGATAAAAATCATCCTTTACTTCGTGAATCATATTCTTTGGAAACCAACAAATAGAAGGGATTAAGTTACCATTTGTATTATATTTTTGGCAAGCAAAGCCGATTGCCTTCACTGTTTCGTTTGCCATTGGCAAATCAAGCAAAAACTTACCGCATTTAAAGCCGCCCTGATCGAGCCATTGACTAATCGTTTTCATGAAATTCACCTGTCCTTTCAATTTTCGCGGGCGCGAAAATCATGCATAGTTAGAAAAATACTTTGGTTCAAAAACGGCCTTACCGTCCACTATGACCGGCTCTTGTTTGCGTGCCCAGGCACCCCAAGCAAAAATCTTGACGGCAACACCCTCAACCCTCTTAACCATCGGCTCACCTATAAATTCATCAATAAGCGGCGTACATTCGCCAGACATATCCCGTTGCTCCGTGGCTTGTCGAGCGATTGCACGAATTTCGACCGAGCACGCCCCAACTAATCGAGTCACTTGGTAATAATTGATATTGGTTTGTTCGTAACCCCAAGAACAAACCATCACATCGCCAACAACTAATTGACGAATGTTGTTTGCTTTCTTTTCAGCTTCTCGTTGCACCTTTAACAATTCATCTGCCTTCAGCTTTTCAGACCATTGAGAACAGTATTCCCTTGCTAGCTCATCATTTTTAAAACTCAGATTAAAATCAGGGCGTTTGCGATTGCCGGAAAAGCCTGTGCAAATGGCTCTTTGCAAATGCCCAGACATGATAAGAAAGCATTGCGCCTTTAATTGATCATCATTAAAAATCAGTTCAGCACAATCCCCGACAAAATTTCTTCTAAGTTGATTCAGTTCATGCAGCACAATTTGCCTCGTTAGATTTAATAGATTTACTCGCTGTAAGATTGCAATGCAGTGGTGATAAATACTGCTTAACCAATCTTTGACAATCGGTGGGCAAGTTATTGAATTCAATTGCACGGCCAAGGTGCCGACCTGGTACGGCGGCGCAAGACATGCCATAACCTAGTGGATGAAAAGGGCGCTCAGACATGCCTAGCGCGGCATAACAGCCATTTCGTTCGGGCTCTTTCATGAATACGACTGTGTAGCGGTCGGCAGTTTGCCCGCCATTATCAAAACAGCGCAGAAATGATTTTTTACTTAATGCATTCTCGCCATGCGAGAACCGATCAGCGGCCAGCAAACCCGCCTGTGCGGGGGGTTGCTGGCAATGTTGAATTGCCATAACAATCTCCTGTCGGTTTAAGCTGCTTGTTGATGCGCGGCATTGACGCATTGCATGACATAATCAAATGCCATTGATGCCTGTTTGCTCGCGGTAAAAATGGCGGTCTTGTCTTTTTTTAGGATGGTTAACCAATTCTCTAAATACGCTGCATGACTTTCTAAAGTGCCATCGATTAAGCCAGTTTCAGCGCACAAATAAGCTGCCCCCAAGTCTGCGATTAACTCTTCAAATGCATAAGCTTCATCACCAAAGCGGCCGGAAAAATCACGATTTAGGCGGCTCTTTGCGCCTGTCCAATGGGTTAATTCATGCAGTGCCGTGGCGTAGTAACTCGCGCTTGATGAGAACTTATCAGGGTCGGGTAAACAAATTTTGTCTTTGGTTGGCACGTAGTAGGCCGAAGCAAAGCCGTGCAAAATATTGACTTGGGTGGCCTTAATGATTTCGTCGGCTCGCAAATTTGGGTCGAAGTCATTGCCAATTGCCTTCTTTGTAATCTCTTCCGGTAAGCCGTCAATCTGAGCAAGGTTGAACAACCAAAACGGCTTAATCAACGAGTAGGTATTCTTGCCATCCTCTAACTGATTAGAGTCTGATTCTTGTTTTCTGTTGACTACGTTGTAATAACAGCACATGACACCACGTTCGCCTTTTCTTACTTTGCCACCCAATTCATGAGCCTGTTTAAACGTTAACCAGCGATTTTGTGCATATTCAAAATCAATCAATTCAGACCATAAAAGAAAGACATTTACGCCGTGATAACTCTCGCCAGTTTTTGCATTAATTGGCATGCCACGCTTCCCGCAACTCCAAGACTTGGACAAGGTATTACCGCCTTTTTCAAGCAACGCAATAATCTTGTCAGTGACAATCTGTTTCATATCGAAGCCCTTTTTAGGGCCATCAGAACTTTTGTGAGTATCGGAGGGTGCG
The DNA here is from genome assembly GCF_049675895.1 of Ampullimonas aquatilis. GTDB lineage: Bacteria > Pseudomonadota > Gammaproteobacteria > Burkholderiales > Burkholderiaceae_D > Ampullimonas > Ampullimonas aquatilis. Next base: position 57,243 of record NZ_CP183835.1, read on the forward strand.
GGAGGAACTACCGCATGGTTGCTGGTGTTGAGATTGCTGTTAGATTGGGTGTTCATAGATGCTCCTTTGCGTTGTTAAAAAATCAGATCTTCCGTGCCGTATCGACGCCATGTGAGCGAGGACTAAAAGCAGTGGGCAAGGGCAACGACAAAGCCGCAGCTAAGAGAGCGGAGCGAATCTGAACGGGTGTAGGAGTTGGCGCAGCGAACCCTTGCGCAATGATTTGGCCGAGCTATCTGTCGATATAGATAGGGCAGGGAAGAGGTTTTAACGGGAGCGAACGACGAACGGCCAGGCTGTGGTGGCAGCGATCTTGACACCAGTAGGTGCGGGCTTGCCTGCACCTTGATCGCGGCCAGGCGCAATTCAGAGTATTAAGTCGGTGAGCGGAACGCGTAAGCGAGCCGTTGAAGGTATTGCCCTGAATAGGGCAACGATATAGCTGTTTGGGAAGGCGCCGGCCGCCCGTAGGGGCAAGACCGAAGGGCTTGATGCGTAGCCTGTCCAGTATGGACCGGCAAGCACAACATAGCCGGTTTGCCACGATAGGGGCAAATCCCCCAAGGTTTACTAAAGCACATTTGAATCTTCTGACCGCCACACAAGATTCGCCGTAGCAAGTCGCACCGGCTTAAAGATCGCTGATCCCTTGACATGCGTGACTATCGAACTCAACGACACCAGAAGTCACAAAACTCATGAACTCGTGCGGATCGCAAGTGACTTTCACTTGAATTTGAATCCCATTCTGCTCCAGGATGCACATAGTCACGTAAGTAGCATCGTCGTCAAAAGCGCCAGAGCGCAAACCAGACTGCATTTCAATGAGCAGAGCTTCAAGTCGCGTACTGTTAATTTTCATGAAGCAATTCCTCTCATTAATGCAACGTAGCAGGGTTCATAGAATGATTAAACCCTAATCAGGTGTGAGAAATCACACCGCCAAGCAAAGACCAGAAATCGCATCAATGGTCACTTCCTTAGTCTGCTTATTTGATACAAACCGTATTAAAACATAACCCGTTTTAGATGGCACTTCATTTAACAAAACCGTCACGTCCTCACCAGCAAAGCGCCCCATCAGCGTAGGCAACTTCACGTCGCGCTTGGTTTTTTTAACTACCCTAACCGCGTCACCTGATACGACAGGCTCAATACTGGCTTGACCAGGTGTAACAGAAGAAACATCCGGTGATGCATCAGGGGCAGAATCAGACACATCAGCCAAAGACAACAGGGCGTCAGCGAAAGCAGAGACTCTCGGAATTCGAAAGTCGGTAGACTCACGACAGAACTTTTCCACCTCAGTAGGGTATGACTCGTGCAATTTCACCAATTTATAAATTACAAAAGGACTGACACAGCGACCAGACTGATAAAGTTCGAGGAATAAAGGCGGTGATTGCACGATGGCCAAATGCTGAGTGATTGCGGCACTATCAATACCTAATTGTTTAGCGATAGCACCTTTTTTATCGCCAAGACCAATTCTCTTTTCAATAAATCGAGCCAACTCAAGGGGCGTTAAATCAGCTCGTTTTTTATTTTCAGCGACTTGAGAATAATCATCAAATACGGCTAAATCACGTTTAATGACACATGGCACATGTGCCATGCCAGCCAGCATTGATGCTCGATAACGGCGAGCGCCTTGAATGATTTGATATAAACCTTGTTCATTAGCAGGGCGTACTAAAATCGCCTGCATAACACCCCGCAATTTAATGTCTTCGGTCAATTCCTTAAGCGCCGCATCATCAAAAACGAATCGGGGCTGAGAAGGGTCCTCGATCACCTGCGCAATTTCAATCAGTAGCGGTTCGCCATCAGGCGAACTATTAGACGCGCTACTCATAACAAAGTCATCTAAAGCGGATAAATCTAAGCCTGCCATGTTCTTCTGCCTTTATTCAAATACCAAGTTGCATCTTCTTTGCAATTGCATGAAACGACGGATAAACCAATCGCCAGGCATCACGCGCTGAAGTCTTTTTCATTTCAGCAATGAACTCACCGCTGGCTTGCGCTTCTGGAATAGCTGTTCTATTAGGGATGAAAGCAAATTGGTTTACTGATTGATCTATCATAATGAGTAAAGATGAGTACGTCTTTACTAAGCTTTTAAAGTTTTCCTTTTGAAACGGTGTAGCCTCAACGAGATTGGGCAGAATGCCGATGAGTTGCAATTGCTTATTCATGACCTTTTGAATCTTGATGAAGCCATAGCGGGGATGATTTAACAAGCCAACAATACCGTCCAGCGCCTCTTGATTGAGCATGACAGGAGACAATAGGAAGTCACTCGTAATCAAAGCCGCTGCATAGCGAATATCAGGGTTAGGGTTGGTATCAAGAATGCAAACATCAAATTCCCGATCTACTTCGCGCAAATAGTTGTGCAGGGTGCTGACATATTCATTGTGCGAGTCGGGCTTTCGCTCAAGCGCACTCAGATTGTCATCACCACCAATTAGCAGAAACGGCTTCTGAGAGTTATACCCGCGAGGGTAAGCGCCTTGCAATAGATCACTGGAACTAAAAGGGGCAAGCTCTGCTTTGCCACTTTTAATGATTGGGTTGGTTGAATTCTTTTGATGATCAAAATCTATAAACAAAACGCGCAAGCCACTTTTCACTAAGTAATACGCGAACTGCACTGCGATGGCACTTTTACCGACACCACCTTTTTGATTAGCTAATACGAGTTTTTTCATTTACTTCTCAATTTGATGGGAGTAAATTTTCGCGGGCGCGAAAATCATTTCTTTTGAGGTTTATAGTATTCACGCCAAAGCCACGGCTCTAAAACATTGTGATCAGACCATAAGCCGATTAAGTCTTTTCTCGCCGCCATTTCTAAAGAGAACAGTTTTTCGTCTTTAGCGTATTTAATATAAACCCACGCCATTCCCCGCCTTACCTGCTCCTGATTAATATTAATACCGTCGCAGGACAGATTTACGATAGGGCGTTGGTACTTGTCTAGTACCTCCCAGGTCGCAACGACTTCTTTTTCTTTGACCAATTCGATTAATGATTCTTTTGACCGATTACCGAATGGTTGCCCCATCTCTGGGGCATCTATTTGTGCCAAACGTACTCTAACGGGCCGAGAATCAATGAGTAAGTCAACCGTATCACCATCTACAACATGGACAACCAGACCTTTTACTGTATGGCTTAAGGTACTTAATTGAACCAGAGCAGCTTCTTGCGCATTTGCAGGCATGGTGACATTTAGCGCAGCTAAACATATCAGCAGCCGAATTAAGTTCTTCATGGAATAAGTTTGTATAGAAAGAAACGTATTTTTAAGAATCAACTCTTCCGTCATTATAGGGAACAATGAAAACATAGGCAATCAAAAACGATTGCGTATCCTAAGTTTTCGCGGCCGCGAAAAATATTCATGACTTATCAAATATGGTGATGCTCTTGACTAACGTTCTAGATCGCTCCCTCGTGTTTTTGTTTCAATTTCCTTCTTTGTCGCTTCGCGTAAAAGAGCGAAATCTAGTTTTTCACCTTGATTCAAACGAAGCTGAATTATTTGAGTAACCGCGTCTAGAGCAAGTTTTTGAAATTCCGCATCATTGGGTTTCTTAGAGGCGAAATATACCGATGCGTCACGTTGAATCTTATACGCAGGTGCTAGGTCAGGATGCTTCATTAAAGCCGCCTGTTCTGGTAACACTTCAAAATCCAACGCTCGACTAGGGCGAATTACATCTTTTAGTAAGTGCGCTAAATCGGGTTGCTGTCCTAATCGATCTTGCGTATACAGTAGTCTTTTAAATGATGACTCAGAATGAAGATTAGACATGGCAATCTGATTAACGCCAATATCACGAGCAACATACAAACGATCTCGACCCAGAGTGCTTTTCGTTAATTCACGCCAATTAAGTGAAAAACCAGATTCATTTGCAATTTGTTCAGTGAAAGTGCGTAGCGTGCGACTATTACCATCACTAAATGGATGAATGTAATCGAGTTCTGTATAGAGTTTTGAAATACGATTGGTAAATTCCGTTGTTGTTAATTTGCGTAATGCATCCGTATCGATGCCCATTAAAATGGCGTTTAAGCTTCTTACTGCTGCATCGTCCATACGCGAATAAGCCACAAAAAATGAGCCTTCCACGGTTGTCAACACTCGATTCTTCATCCAGTCCTTACCGTCAGGCACAGCGTGACGAAAAACGCCAGGCGTAACATCATCAAAGCCAACCCGAGGTAAGTCCTGAAATATCCTCCGATTGACTTCTTTTAAATGGGCAATATCAAATTTGCCCTTGACGGGTTGGGCAGCTAATTCGGCTATTCGCCAACGGGTAAATTTACTTTCTAACTTGTCCCGCTGTTCCGTACTAAGATTATCTTTTGGCGGACTCATAAATGGCGTTGATCGCGTCAGATATTTCAATTTCGCCAGCTACATAACGACGCTCTAATTCATTGTCTTGTGCATCAGATTTAAAACCCTCTAGTTCGACCGATGCCCTTGCATTACCAATTGCACGAGCACGACGCAATCGTTCAAAGGCACTGATGACCGTTTTAGACCTTTCTGGCAATGCATGTGACTGTCCTTGTGCTTCCTGGACATATATCTCCATGAATTCACGCAAAACTTGAGCGACAGAACGCCGATTCTTCTCTACGGCCTCGCTAAAATTTGATCGCAATTCTGGTTCAATGCGAATAGTTAATTGTGCATCTTTCATACATTTCCCCAACTGAAATTCAATCATTATTTTAATGTATGTACATTGCACAGTCAATAAATTATGGCTGCTATTAGTCGTTGGGCAGATCAGCCAAATTATTATGAATTGGCAAGACTTAACTTGCCAACATGGAATTTTTCGCGGGCGCGAAAACTGTTCAGGGATTTAAAAAACTCGCCCAATCGGGCGAGTCAAAAGATAGTAGGATTTAATTAGACTTCTTTCTTTCGCATCGCCAGCGGTAACCAATCACGACCCATTAACCGATCTTCGGTGCGAACTATCAATTCATTCTTTTTTAAAGCAGAAAATTCTTTCAACTCTCCGTCTTCTAAGTGCGGCAAAACTAAATCTAGCATTGTTCCTTTAGATACCATGTCTAAATAATTCGCAGCGGTTGGTTGCCAAAAGGCAGGGTAGTCTATTGGTGTCACTCTCTCAATCAATTCAGCCACAAATGGCTTTTCATCTTTTTCAGAAATGACGTTGATGGTTGCACTGATACAAACAGCAAGTACCTGCAATAGCTTTTCCACTTCCTGACTAATACACCATGCAATCACCTCTGCTTGCGTCGAGTTAGCCAAATAAGACGGGATAACACCCTCTACTAGTCTTTGGTATTCTATAAAAGCTGTAGTTTCTTCAATATTTGGTACATCATGTTCTAGTCGGGTATGAACAACGTTTAATTGAAAAATACTCTTCGAACAATGGTGCTGAAAGTGTTTCGCAAGCAAATGGGATACTAACAAAGGCAAGGCAATATGCGGTCGCAAAGCAACAAGGTTTTGCAATATCGCGGTTTGTTGCCCGGTAATATTCCGATTTAACTTCGCAGAATGTCCGGTAGTTGGTGATAACTCCTTTTCCTGCGCTTTTTCAATTTGATTCAATTTTTTATAATCTTCACGCTTTACCATTCCCATGAGAACATTAGCCTCGCCAGCCTGATTGATGATTGCAACCGCGCCAGCAACTTCTCTATATCGTTCAGGAATAACTTTCAATTGAGAATGGATAGATTCGATCTGCTCTTGTAGTACATCCATTTGTTCTTCATGAACTTGGTTATATTCATAATCAACCTCTTCTATTTTTTTTTCAAGTTGATCGTATTCACTTTGAAATTTCTTTAGCATAGTCGCTTGTAGCTCATTGGGTTCGGACAACTCACATTCAATTGCGATGAAATGCTGTCTTAACTCATATTCCTGCATATCCGCCTGACCAGAAAACCATGCTATAGAACTTAAAGAACTTTCAATTTCAGCAAACTTTTTTTCAATCAGAGTGTTCAAAAGAGCAACTTCTTGAATATAACCATCACCAGCATCTGAAAATAGATCATTAATAATGTGACCGCCAGCCTCCAAATATGCTTCGATTCCGACAAACTTTACTTTGCGATCACTGATTGGCAAACTATCACGCATCAAATAGCGCCGAATCGTTTGAGCTGAATTGTTAATCGAATTGCAAACAGCTTGATATGCCTGTTCTTGTAATTGATGGTCATCAACGATGGCAAATGCAATTAATCGATCTAATGAAAGCTTATCGGTCAAGCTCAAATCCAACAATTTAGGCGAAACCTTGGCAAGTCTTAGACGACGAGAAACAACGATAGGACTGACTCCAAACTTTGCAGAAATATCTTCAACGCTTTTACCTTCTTGAACCATCCGAGCGAATGCCCGAAATTCTTCAACTGGGTGCATTTCTAGTCTGCCAGAATTTTCCAATATGGAAACTTCAATGCCATCCAATGAGCTAACAATCTTACATTCGACTTTGTAACTATTAGAGATTTTGCCTTGACTATGCAGGAATTGAAGGGCAGCAAGACGGCGACCCCCAGCAACAACGCCATACATCTTTTTTTCTTGATGTATTTCCGCTGTGACAAATAAAGGGTGGAGCAATCCATGCTGAAAAATTAGTTCAGCCAGCCTCTTGATTGAATCATCATGATATTTCTTGCGAACATTCTTTTCAGACAAAACCAAAGCATTAAGCTCTATCAGTTCAATTACATAATTCAACTCCGCATGAGTTTCTGCAAATGGGGTCTTGTTTTTAGCTTTTTGATTCTTACCACCTTTATTACTATTTACGGCATTATTCTGATAATCGAGTGATATGCTTTGATTGGCGGTAGTTGTTAATCGAGTATTCATGATGGCCTTAATTGAAGTGAATAAATTGATTAAAGTGAAAAAATGCTGCTACGCCAAAAACCACCATTGTTTGAGGCATATGCGTTTTTGTGTTTTACGCTTGTTTCACAAAGCACCAAGCCATCTTTTTTGAATTGAGCGAGTAATTTTCGCCAAGCTCTGATCGTGTGCAAAGACATATGACTACAACCACATGACTCTCTCCAACCCACCTCAACGCTACCCTTCAATGCGAGAATTCGTAGTTTTTCAGCAAGCTGATTGCTTTCATAGCCCAATCGCTTATTAAGGGCTACATCTAACTTAGTAATCATCGTTAACGATTTGTCAGAGAGTTCCAAGTGGATCAGAACTTTGGTGAGTATCGGAGGGCGCGGGAGGAACTACTGGACTTCCCAGACTTTCCTAGACGTTTTTCAAGTTCCATTTTGTAAGGCTTCGAAAGCCATCGGACTGACCTGATTAAGATGGCTGTGCCGACGTTTTCGATTGTAAAACCCTTCGATGTAATCAAATATATCCGATTTTGCTTCCTCCCTGGTTTCATCTATCTTTCGCCTGATTCGTTCTTTCTTTAAATTACTAAAGAAGGATTCGGCAACCGCATTGTCATAACAATTACCCCGGCGACTCATACTTGGGATCAGGTTGTTATCCTTGCACCAGCGACCAAACTCATCACTGCCAAACTGGCTACCTTGATCCGAATGAATGATGACGGCTTGCTGAGGCTGCCGTCTCCAAACCGCCATCAACAAAGCATCCAATACAATCTCAGTCGCCATACTCGGTTTCATCGACCATCCCACAACGGCTCTTGAGTAGAGGTCGAGCACGACCGATACATATAACCACCCCTCATACGTTCTCACGTAGGTAATGTCAGTCACCCAAGCCACATCAGCTTGATGAACATCAAACCGCTGCTGCAGTCGGTTGGGCGCTGCTATGGCTGGTTTACCCGACTTGTAGCGTGGCTTCCGATAGCCACGAACCGATTTCAGTTTTGCCATACGCATCAGCCTTGCCACACGATTCTCACTGCAACTGAATCCAGCCTCACGTAGATCATGATAGATCCTGGGGCTTCCATAGATGCCCTGACTATCGTCAAATGATTGCCTGATCTCTATCAGCAAGGCGGCATCCTGAGTGGCCCGCTCAGACAATGGCTTGTGTTTCCAGGCGTAGTAGCCACTGCGATGTACCTTAAGTACACGGCACATGCTACTTAATCGAAACTCGTATCGATGTCGATCAATGAATGCGTACTTTAGTCGGACAGTTTCGCAAAGTACGCGGCGGCCTTTTTTAGAATATCTCGCTCTTCAGTTGTTCGCTTAAGCTCAGCTTTCATTCGGCTGAGCTCTTTTTTGAGGGAAGCGACATCTTCAGAGTTGGGGGAGGTTAGCTCTTTACTTTGTTTGAGCCATAAATAAAGACTTTTATCAGAAACACCTAGGCGTTTTGAGACTTCAAGCACGCCATGACCACGCTCGGTGATTTGTTTGACTGCCTCAGCTTTGAATTCCGACGTATAACGAGCTGTTTTCATATAACTTACTCCAGTGCTTTTTCGACATTATTAAATGTCTACAAAATTCTGGGAAGTCCATACCGCATGGTTGCTGGTGTTGAGATTGCTGTTAGATTGGGTGTTCATAGATGCTCCTTTGCGTTGTTAAAAAATCAGATCTTCCGTGCCGTATCGACGCCATGTGAGCGAGGACTAAAAGCAGTGGGCAAGGGCAACGACAAAGCCGCAGCTAAGAGAGCGGAGCGAATCTGAACGGGTGTAGGAGTTGGCGCAGCGAACCCTTGCGCAATGATTTGGCCGAGCTATCTGTCGATATAGATAGGGCAGGGAAGAGGTTTTAACGGGAGCGAATGACGAACGGCTAGGCTGTGGTGACAGCGATCTTGACACCAGTAGGTGCGGGCTTGCCTGCACCTTGATCGCCGCCAGGCGCAATTTGGTGTGTACCTGCACTTTTAATGGGCAAGTTATTATTCTTGCCCATGTTTGACAATTTCGCAGTGCGAAACTAATCAATCGACTTGTAAAACCGCACAAGGCGGTCTTACAACATCAAAATAAGCTTATTTGCTTACCTTTTCCGGTAGGTTTTACTTGGAAAGTAAAAAGCTCGTCTTGAGCTTGATTCGCAATCATATTTTCCGATTGAATCAAGGATGGCTCTATAACTTCATTGGATCGCAACTTACCAGACCAATCGCCCATAATATGAGCAGGCGTATACCAACAACTCCAGGTTTTCTCAGGAATAAGTGAGTTGCCATGAATCACGACAGCAGGGATATTCAAAAGCGACAATTGAATATAGGCCATATGAACCGCAATTAAATCGATGTCTTGAGCGGTGACATGCAAACAACTTTGATAACTAAAACCTTGCTCGGCCATGCTGTTAGCCGATGCGATTAACATCGCTCCGGCACCACATGCAGGATCAGAAACAGTGACAAAACCTTTTGGTTTTAATTTATTAGATAGGCCATCAAATGAAATTTCCGCCATTAATTTGCAAACCTCAAAGGGAGTAAAAAATTGACCTTTCCAGTGGTCAGACATTTCCATCGTCATGAACAACTCGCCCAGGCAATCATGCAATCCTAGGGTTAGTGATTCGACAATTAAAGCCAATAATCTTGGAAAATTAGACACTTCCTTTTTTTCATATTTGCCGACGATGTTCATATATTGAGATTCACGAACATCAAATTGCGACTTGTCGCATCCATTACTTATGGCTGTCGCGGCTAATTCACAAAAGTCTCTGAAAACTTCATGCTTCCTGTGGCGATAAAATTCCTTGAAAGTCGCAATAAATTCTTTTTGATAATTATCCATTGCACCACCCTGATGTTAGGTGAGCCTTGGGGGGCATGGGGGGAAAGACCATATCGTTCATCATTAAATTGATTATTTTTAATTTGTTCATAGTTTTTCCTTTCTGATTAAAAGATTTCTGCTGTTTGGAGCCGCCTTGACGCATGCCTTGCGAAATGAAATTGGCCGTCAAGGGCGCAAAGCGACGTAGAGAACCCTTGACGGCCAATTTCATTTCGCTATGCGTCGAAAAAAGGCGGTACCAAACAACGGAAAGATTCAGAAAGACTTACGAACAAATTAAAGTCTTAACAATCAATTTAATGATGTGTCTGCGTATGCAGACACGCCCAGCTTACAGAGCTGCTTAACAAATACAGACACAACTGCCAGGGACGAACTCATGCATTGGTCAATTCCGATTCTGTGACGACCCTTGATAGTGCTTTTATGCAAAATTGGCGGCAGGTGTGCCGCCGATTATTTCTTATGAGCACAGTTTTAAAAGATGTGAATGCTGTGAAACAAATGACACAATTTCCAGCACCTCGTAAACGGCATGAGCCGCATGAATGACCATAAGAAAGTACCGAACTACGACTTTTAAATTTGAAAACATTTTTTTACCTTTTTAAAGTAGAGCAAGTCGCTCTACAGGTATTTAGGTAAAAGTTTTATTTCATTTAATCCACTTTTCTACTGCGACCCGATTTAGGTATCCATGCAAATCGTTTTTTTTAGACCGTCTCAGGCGGCCTAATAGGGGTCGTCTCAGAAAACGGAATTTAAAGTACGCTAAGCTGAGCGGTGCTTTCGCTGGCGACCTTGCAACTTCAATCTTTCGCCAGTACGTCAATGATCGGACAGGCCGTGTAACCGTCGCCCGCATCACATTGCTGCACCAATCCCCCCAGCGCCTGCCGCATGGCCGCCAAGTCAGCCATCTTCTGCTCAATCAGACCCAGCTTGCGCACGGCCAGCGCTCGCGTCTTACCGCAGGCGCTGGCCGCATCCAAGGTCAGCAATGCGCCTACCTCATCCAGCGTGAAACCAAGCGCCTGTGCCCGCTTGATGAATCGCACGCGCTTTGCCTGCTCGGGCGCATAGCGCCGATGCCCCCCTAGCGGTTTGGGCGGCTCATCCAACAGGCCGCGCCGCTGGTAGTAGCGAATCGTCTCGATATTCACCCCGGAAGCGTCAGCCAGCTTGCCGATGGTCAGTTCTGTTCCCATCACATTCCCCTTGACTCCGTACTTAAGTACGGGATTTAGAGTAACACTTGGGCAAACAGGTTCAAGGAAAACGACATGGCACGACTCACTGAAAAAAGCTCGTTGATCGCGGGCGTACTGGCCGCCATCGGCGCGTCAGTGTGCTGTGTCGGGCCTCTTGTCCTGCTGGCACTCGGCATTGGTGGCTCATGGGTTGGCAGCCTGACCGCGATGGAGCCATACCGGCCCTTTTTCATCGGCATGACGCTGCTGTTCCTCGGGTTGGCTTTCCGCAAGCTCTATCTGGTGCCGCAGGTCTGCACGCCCGGCACTCCGTGCGCTGATCCGCGAACACGCCAGCGGCAGCGCCTGACGTTCTGGCTCGTCACCGTGCTGCTGCTTAGCCTGTTGGCCGTGCCGTGGCTCGCCCCACTGTTCTACTGAAAGGAGATTCCCATGCGCAAATTGCTGATTGCTCTGCTGGCTACCGTGCCCCTCGTGGTGCTGGCCGCCACCCAGAAAACCGTCACGCTGGCCGTGCAGAACATGACCTGCGAGCTATGCCCCATCACAGTCAAGAAGTCGCTGGAGAAGGTGCCCGGTGTGAGCGCCGTCAAAGTCGATTTCGACAAGAAAACGGCCACCGTCACCTATGACGCCGACAAGGCCCAGCCGGAAGCGTTGACCTCGGCCACGACGAATGCAGGCTATCCGTCCACCGTGCAGAAGTGACATCACGATGAGCACCGTCATCCTCGACTCCGTGCTGACCTGCCCGCACTGCGGCCACGCACAGCAGGAAACCATGCCCACGGACGCCTGCCAGTTCTACTACGAGTGCCCGACCTGCCATACGCTGCTGCGCCCCAAGCCGGGGGATTGCTGCGTGTTCTGTTCGTTCGGGTCGGTGCCGTGTCCGCCAATCCAGCAACAACGCGGTTGCTGTGCAGGCAGGTAAGAGCCGCTGCCTGGCTATTTCACAGACCGGACATCCGTCACCATCAGCTTGCCGTTATCGCTGATGGCATGGAACTTCACCTTGTCACCGGGCTGCACTTTATCGAGCAGAGACTTGTCTTTCACGGTGAACACCATCGTCATGCCGGGCATGTCTAAGTTCTTGATTTCGCCGTGCTTGAGGGTGATTTTGCCGGTGTCCTTGTCGATCTTCTTAACCTCTCCATCGGTCATGGAGTCCATGTTGTCGCCAGTCTTTGCAGCGGCTTGCTCTTCGGGTGTTACGGTCTGTGCATCGGCGGTCACAGAGACGCCAGCGACAAGCAATAGGCTGATTGCCATTGCGATAGTGGGAACGATTTTCATGATGTTTTCCTGATTCAATAATTTCAAATAAAGGGCGGCAACTTCGCGTGTCGCCCGGTTCGTGTCGCACTGGCTGCGGGCGGTCAGTGCTGGTGATCGGCGTGGTCGTCCATCATTTTTGGATCATGTCCACTCATCTTCTTGCCCATGACCATCACTGCGCCTTTCATGCCAGCGTCGTAGTGGCCTGGCTGCAAGCAGGCAAAGTCGATCTTTCCTGCTTTGCTGAATTGCCAAATCACTTCGCCGTTTTGACCGGGCGCGACCGTCACCATGTTTGGGTCGGAGTGCTCCATCTCGGGAAATTTCTTCATCAGCTCATAGTGTTCCTTGAGGGCTGCTGCGGTGCCCAGCACGAATTCGTGCTTCACCTTGCCCGAGTTTTTGACCACAAAACGAATCGTCTCGCCCTGCTTGGCTTGCACGTTGGCCGGTGTGAATCGCATGGCATCGCTCATGTCGATGTTGACGGTGCGCGAGACTTTGGCGGTTTCGCCTGCCACGCCGATGGCTTGGGTGTCATGGCCGTGGCTTTCGTGTTCATCATGGGCGCTTGCCCAGCCGCTTACGGCCAGCATGGTGCAGAGTGTGAGGGTGCGGGTGATGTTGAATTTCATGTTTTTTCCTTTCGTTTGGTACTTGGTTTGGTGAGTAAATCGTTTCAGTGATCGGAATGTCCGACAGGCTTACGCACCTGTACTTCGACAGGTGGCGCGTTGTGCTGCGCACGGGGCATGGTCTGGCCGCCTTCCGATTGGAAGCGGGCCGGCTCAGTTAATGGCCCGGTATATTCAAAAGCCACCGTGCCTGCTGGATGCTTGAACCAGCCGGGGTCTTTGTAATCACCCGGCTTCTGGTTTTTACGCACCTTCAAGACGCTGAACATGCCGCCCATTTCAACCCCGCCAAACGGGCCTTGGCCGGTCATCATGGGAGCCGTGTTGTCGGGAATGGGCATTTCCATCTCGCCCATGTCGGCCATGCCGCGCTCGCCCATCACCATGTAGTCCGGCACGAGGTTGGTGATTTGTTTGGCAACCCCACGGTGATCGACGCCAATCATGGTGGGCACTTCATGCCCCATCGCATTCATGGTGTGGTGGCTCTTGTGGCAATGAATGGCCCAATCACCCTCTTCATCGGCGATGAACTCGACTTGCCGCATCTGTCCCACAGCCACATCGGTGGTGACTTCGGGCCAGCGGCTGCCTTTGGGCGTTGGCCCGCCATCGGTGCCGGTCACGGTGAACTCATGCCCGTGCAAATGGATCGGGTGGTTCGTCATCGTCAGGTTGCCGGTGCGGATGCGTACCTTGTCGTGCTGCCGCACATTGAGCGTGTCAATGCCTGGGAAGATGCGGCTGTTCCAACTCCACAGATTAAAATCCAGCATCGTCATGATCTTGGGTGTGTAGCTGCCAGGATCAATGTCATAGGCGTTGAGCAAGAAGCAGAAGTCCCGATCTACCTCTTCGATCAGCGGGTGCTTGGCTTTGGGGTGCGTGACCCAAAAGCCCATCATGCCCATCGCCATCTGCGTCATTTCATCGGCATGCGGGTGGTACATGAAGGTGCCAGGCCGTCGAGCGACAAACTCATAGACGTAGGTCTTGCCGGGCTGGATGGACTTTTGCGTGAGGCCGCTCACGCCGTCCATGCCATTGGGCAGGCGCTGACCATGCCAATGCACGCTGGTGTGTTCAGGTAGACGGTTGGTGACGAAGATGCGCACGCGGTCGCCTTCGACCACCTCAATCGTCGGCCCCGGACTCTGGCCGTTATAACCCCATAGATGGGCCTTGAAGCCGGGTGCCATTTCGCGCACCACGGGTTCAGCCACCAAGTGGAATTCCTTGACGCCGTTGTTCATGCGCCAAGGCAATGTCCAGCCGTTGAGCGTCACGACCGGGTTGTAAGGGCGGCCGGTATTGGGCACCAGCGGCGGCATGGTGTCCGGCGACGCCTGGCTAACTGGCTCCGGCAAAGCGGCCATTGCCACCTTGCTGACCGTTGCGGCAGCGACAGCAGCAGTCACTGTGCCAGCGCCGCGCAAAAAATTTCTTCTTGAATTCATTGTTTGTCCTCCGCTATTCGGCGTTGCTGGCGGCCATGCCGCCTTTGGGTTGGGTGAGGTTTGGCTTGCCTATCAAGGCCATTTCCAGATCGGCCTGCGCCGTCCAGAAGTCACGCAGCGCCTCGATATAGCTGTTCACGCTGGTGATTTGCGTGCGGGCATCGGCCAGCAGGTCGAATACCCCAATCAGCATGCCGTTATAGCGAAGCTGATTTTCTTCGCTGATGCGCTTCTTGATGGGCACGATCTCATCGCGGTAGTGACGGGCAATGTCGTAGCTGGAGCGATAGCCTTGGTAGGCTTCGCGCACTTCGGAGCGGGCATTGATGGCCGTCTGCGCGGCGACGTTGACCGATTGCATGTAAAGCGCTTCGGCCTTGGCAACCTTGGCGGTGCCCCAGTCGAACAGCGGCAACTCAAACGATACGGTGTAGCCCGTCTTGTAGCCAGCATCGGCGGTGCCTTCAAGCACCCGCGCCGGGCCGAATTCCAAGACATTGATAAAGCGCGTTGTCTTGGTCAGCCCAAGGTTCTTGGCCAAGGCTTCGGATTGCAAGCGGGCAGCCTGCACGTCCAGCCGCTGCGCCATCGCCATCTGCTCGACGTTGGACAATTCATTGGGGGCTTGCGGTAGGTCTGGCAGTCGCTCGGGCAAGGTGAACTGCGTTTGCTGCCCCCACAGGCCAAGCAGACGGGTTAGTTTCTCACGGCTCGATACTGATGCTTGCTCAGACCTTGCCAGCCCTAGTGCTGCATCTGCATAGAAGCCTTGTTCGCGTGCTTGCTGCAACTTATTGAAATTACCGACCTGTGCCATGCGGCTGGCCAACTCGGCGCTGGCTTCGGCGGTCTGACGTACCTGACGGGCGTAGCGCACCGATTCCTCGGCTGCTACGGCGTTGTAGTACGCTTTGCGGGTCTCTGAAGCTAGGCGCAGGATTTCCAGGCTGACCATGCGCTGAGTCTGCTCAAACCGCCTCTGCTCGATGGCACTGGTTTGCGGCATCGTCACCAAGGAGAATAGGTTGAAGGTGATGGCCTGCTCAATCTTGTATTCCCGCCCGGCTGGGCCTGGCTGGCTGGCCCTGAGCATGGCAAAGCTGGGATTAGGTAAGCGTCCGGCTTGCACCAGGTCGGCTTCGCTGATCGCCAATTCGGTAAAAGCCGCTTGCAATCCTCGGTTGTTCAACAAGGCCAGTTGCACAGCGTCATCGACCGTCAAGGGCTTGGCTAGCAGTTCAGCAACGCGCTTGGCAATAGTGTCTTGATCCGATTCAGATTTGGCCCAGGTCACATCTTTGCCCAGCCGCTCGCGGGCGGTGTTGGCCACGCTGTTAAAGCCGCCGTCTTGGCTGAAAGAAGCGCAACCTGTCAGCAGCAGGACAACTAGCCCGGAAACGACAAGGCCTGCTGCACGTCTTGGTGTAGGGTTGACGTTGGTCATTGCTGTCCTCCGTGGTGTCCCGCGTGGTCTTTTGCCGGTGTTGAAGTGGGTGCAGCATTCGGCGTATCGGGTTGCCTGGCTTCCTTGGCGTACACCCGCCAGCCGCCAATCTTGGCTGTCAGGTCATTGCTGTCTTTCCAAGCCGTCACCGGCTCATCGCGCAACGCCCGATAGCCTGTGAAGGAAGAGCGGTAAACAAGAGGCTCTGCGGGAGCCTCGGCGCTGGCAGGATCAAACCGAAGGGTTTTTGGGGCGTTGGCTTGCGGCTGCGCGTGTGCGACCGTCAAAGCCAGCATCATCCCGGCTGACACGACGATTCGTGCCCAGCCATGAGGGATAAAAATTTGCATGAATTCCTCGCGTGGTCATGTGAAGTAGCCCGCGCGCAAAGCGTGCAGGAACGGCATGGCGACGACACGCAGCAACAGGCGCAAAGCGCCTGGCCAGATGTCGTTAAGCGAGGAAAACTCGGGGAGGTCGGTCGAGGCGACCGCGATCCGTGGAATGCTCGGCCACGGTCAAGGCCGGAAAGTCTTGCGCGGCAACGGGAGCCGCGATCTGAAAAGCCGATTCCGTGAGCATGGCAGCACCGATGCAGCACGGTGCGCAGTGGTTGCACTTGTCTTTGAAAGTCTTGGTTTTTGCAGACGTAACGGCGTGGTGATGGTCGTGGTTGGCATGGTCTGCCGACGCCTGAGCACCATCAGGCGCTGACTCCATGAGGAACCCGTGGCCCAGATGACCCTGCTCGCACGTGATCATGCCCGCTTGCGCTATGCCCTGAAAGGACAGCGCAACGAGCAAGAAGCACGTCAGCAGAAATCGCCAGGTGAGCCGGATCAAAGTTACCTCAAGTGTGAAATCAAGGTGTCAGTATCAGCTATACCCTAACTTGGCGTCAAGTGCCGCGAGTGAATTGCGTCAGGATAGAGTGCGTATTGATATTTGTTGACATATCGCACAAAGGCTTATAGATTCTTTCCTGACACTTTAGCGCAGGAGACGCCCTTGAAAGGTCAACGCATCGGGTATGTGCGGGTCAGCAGCTTTGACCAGAACCCGGATCGCCAGCTTGAGCAGGCCCAAGTAGATAAGGTGTTCACCGACAAAGCATCGGGCAAGGACACCCAGCGCCCGGAACTGGATGCACTGCTCACCTTCGTGCGCGAAGGCGATACCGTGGTGGTGCACAGCATGGATCGCCTGGCGCGCAACCTCGATGACTTGCGCCGCTTGGTGCAAAAACTCACCAAGCGCGGTGTGCGCATCGAATTCGTCAAGGAATGCTTGACGTTCACTGGCGAAGACTCGCCGATGGCGAACTTGATGCTGTCGGTGATGGGCGCGTTCGCCGAATTCGAGCGTGCCCTGATCCGCGAGCGGCAGCGTGAAGGCATTGCCTTGGCCAAGCAGGGGTCGTCTCAGAAAACGGAAAAAATCGTACGCTAAGACCAATCAGACGGAATGGCCAGCATTGCGGTAGATCGTCGAGCGCGAAATCCCGAACTGCTCGGCGATGGTTGCGATAGGCACATCGCCCGATTTCAGCAACGACTGGATCGTCCGCAGGTCTTTCGCTGTCAACTTCTTCGGTCGGCCACCTTTGCGTCCACGAGCGCGCGCTGCTTTCAGGCCGGCCATCGTCCTTTCGCGAATCAAGCTGCGCTCGAACTCGGCCAACGCGCCGAACAAGTGGAATACCAACCTTCCTGTGGGCGAGCTGGTGTCGATGCGCTCAGTCAGCGATTCGAACTCGACCCCACGCGTCTGGAAGTTGTTGGTGAGTTCGATCAGGTCTTGAAGGCTGCGCCCGAGTCGATCGAGTCGCCACACCACCAATGTGTCGCCCTCACGAAGGGCTTTCAAGCATCCCTCTAGTTGCGGCCTGGCGGCGGTGCGTCCGCTCGCGTGCTCTTCGTAAAGCTCAGTGCAGCCAGCTTGCTTCAGCGCGTCGCGTTGCAAGTCCAGCGTCTGATCATCGGTCGAGACGCGAGCGTATCCAATGCGCATGTCGCAATTGCCCTTTCTGGCAGTTTTTGCAACATAGATTATGCAACGGATTTTGCAACATTGGCAAGGAGCTTTTTTGTCACTTTCAGAAGGCGACAGCACGAAATATCAAAAGTCGACCGCACGGTCTTTTCTGACGTTGGAGTCGCCTCAGAAAACGGAAAATAAAGCACGCTAAGGCGTAGTTCCCTCGGGCTACACCGCGTCCGCACTGCGCGGTTCTTTCTTCCCTTGCAGTGACGCAATCAGCGGGCAGGAAACGTTCCCCTTCCGCGCATGGCAGGCGCACACCAAATCAGACAGCACGGCCTCCATGCGCGCCAGGTCAGCCATCCTCTCGCGCACGTCCTTGAGCTTGTGCTCGGCCAGGCTGCTGGCTTCCTCGCAATGGGTGCCATCCTCCAGCCGCAGCAGCTCGGCGATCTCATCCAGGCTGAAGCCCAACCGCTGGGCTGATTTCACGAAGCGCACCCGCGTTACATCCGTCTCGCCATAGCGGCGAATGCTGCCGTAAGGCTTGTCCGGTTCCGGGAGCAAGCCCTTGCGCTGATAGAACCGGATGGTCTCCACATTGACCCCGGCCGTCCTGGCGAAAACGCCAATGGTCAGGTTCTCCAAATTGTTTTCCATATCGCTTGACTCCGTACATAACTACGGAAGTAAGCTTAAGCTATCCAATTCAGATTCGAAAGGACAAACGTATGTCTGAACCTCAAAACGGGCGCGGCGCGCTCTTCACTGGCGGGCTGGCCGCCATCCTCGCCTCGGCTTGCTGCCTCGGGCCGCTGGTTCTGATCGCCTTGGGGTTCAGCGGCGCTTGGATCGGCAACTTGACGGTGTTGGAACCCTATCGCCCCATCTTTATC